>DASQPS010000312.1:0-8084 GCA_035643845.1 Gemmatimonadaceae bacterium
GCACGAAGGGAATCTTGAACAGCCAGGAAATCAATCTGCCCTTCGGCAGAATCTTGAGGAGAGCCTCGAGCGCAGCCGCGGCTTGCCACGTTTTCCCATCGCTCGTCCTCACAACCTGAACCGACTCGACGTACGCTCGCGGCGGAATCCAGGGGAAGCGCTGACGGATTCCAGGCGCCTGCGACGGAATTATCTCCAGCTCGTGGTACCGATCCCACCTCGTCAACATTCTCACCATCTTGCCGCACACCTTGCAGTGGCCGTCATAAATGACTGTGTATCGGCGGCCCGGCTCACCGATGGTTGGGGCAAGTGCCTCGTGCGTCTCCTTTCCAGCGACGGTGAACCGAACTACCGAAACTGTCACGCCGACGCTTCCATCGGTCGAGATTGCGCACCCGGCGCGTCGATGACGATTTGCACCGGGTGGGTAAGAGTCTGATGCACGCCACACAGCCCGGCGGCCCGTACCGCGCGCGGCCAAAGTTCGGCAGACAAGCTTGGCCACTCGAGCCTCACCTTCATCGATCCGACGCGGTGCTGGCCTTCCACGAATTTCCAGCTTACCCCGATCTTCAGATCGTCGGCGATGAGATTCTTGTTCGCCGCCCAGCTCTGCATCACCGAGAAAGTGCACATGCCGAGCGCGCTGGCGAGCATGTGAAAGGGCGAATACTGAAAGTCCGCACTCGGTGCTTCGATCGTCAGCTGGCCACCGGTGGCGTCGATGGAGAGAGATTCTTCGCCCGCAAGAGTGATCTTCATTTCTTCGTGCCTCTTTTCGCGCCGGAAGGCTGCTGCTGGGTCAGACAGTGAAGCGTACCCAATCCCCACACCAGATCCACCGCGTGTATGCCGATTATCGTGTAGCGCGGAAACACTTCAGCGATTCCATTCAGCGCCACCCGATCTGCCGGGTCGTTGAAGGTTGGTACAAGAACGACGCCATTGGCAACGTAGAAATTCGCGTAACTCGCCGGGAGCCGCTCTCCGTTCATTGTCATCGCACGCGGGAACGGGATCGTCACAATGCGCAACTGATGCTTTTCCGCCGCGAGCTGGAGCCGGCGCAGATTATCGGCTGAGCGGGGGTGATTCTCGTCGGACGGATCCTGCTCGTAGGCAAGGATCACTGTGTCACGCGAGCTGAAGCGCGCAATGTCGTCAACGTGGCCGTGTGTATCGTCGCCCATCGCGCCTTCACCCAGCCAGATTGTCTCACTCACTCCCAGATATTCCGCGAATACCTGCTCGTATTCGGCGGCCGTCATTCCGGGGTTTCTCACCTGGGCGTTGGTGAGAAGCCACTCTTCCGTGACGAGCATTAGACCGGCGCCGTTGACCTCGATGCCTCCGCCTTCGAGTACCAATCGCTCGCCGTTGTCAGGTCGCTTCGGAACCACGCGCGGCAAACCGGTGATGCGTTCTATCTCAGCGCCAATTAAAGCGTCTTTCTCAAAGTTGTCGTACTTCGCCCAGCCGTTGAAACCCCAGTTGACGAGCTCGACGACTCCATCGGCTCGCAGCACACCGGTTGGCGCCGAATCGCGAAGCCAGACGCGATCGTTCCGGACGAGATGAATCCGGTATCGCCGTTCGTTTACGCCGTGCGCGCCAAGAAGACTTCGCGCGTTCTCGGCTACCGCCTCGTCGTGACACAGAATCTCGACACGATCGTATTCACCCAATGCTCGCACGATTTCGGCGTACACCCACGGAATCGGTGCGAGCTTTCCGGGCCAGTCCGGCTCGTGGTGCGGCCAGGCGATCCACGTCGCGTCGTGCTTTTCCCATTCGGCTGGCATTCGGCGCCTGAGCGAGAGCTCCATGGACAAAGCGCCGCTGCCTTTCGGCGCGGCGCGCTTTCGCGTCTTCGGCACTAGTGCGCTACGGGAACCATGCGGTCTCCTGCGCCCCGAGGGAAAATCGATTTTGGAATCATCACGTGGACACCGACGTTGCCGTCGACCAGCTCGGTGATGTCGACGTCACAAGCGACGCTCGTGAGCATGTACGCATCGTCGTGTGACAGTCCGTGCACCGTCATCAGGAAATCGACGGCTTGCCTCACCGCAATCTTGGTGGCCTGAACCAGATCCTTGTCCATCCCCATCGTTATCCAGTGCGTCGGCGTTTCGGCGCGCGGCCACGGAAAATGGATATCCTTTCGATCTATGACCTTGAAAGTGCCGCGCAGCGAAGTCTCGAGCGCGGTTATGTCGACCTCGCCGTTTCCCTGACCCGCGTGGCCGTCGCCGATCTCGAGGAGCGCGCCTGGAGTATGGACCGGAATGTAGAGCGTCGTCCCCGCGACGAGCTCTTTGTTGTCGAGGTTGCCGGCGTGGATATCGGGCGGTGCGCTGTTCACTCTTCCGCGTGAGGCTGGAGGTGCGTCGCCAATGCTGCCGAAAAATGGGTGCAGCGGGATGTCGACGCCGGGCGCAAAATGAGCGACCATCCGCGACGCATCGAGCGGGATGATACGCATTCTGGAGTAGGGGAAATCCTCCGGCAGAAATCCGCTTTTCGAGCCGAACGCGTTGTAGGCGTACGGGATCGCGAGGTCGATCTTTTCGATCCGTACCTCGAGGACATCGCCGGAATCAGCGCCATCCACGTAAATCGGACCCGTCAGGATGTGTCCGCCGGGACCCTTGTTGGTGACGGTGCTTGTAATGTCGCGGAGCGACTGTTCGACGTCCGTTGGTTTCACTCCGGCCGCCTCGAGTCGCTGCGGTGTGGAGGTGATCAGCGTTCCGACGACGATCTCGTCGCCAGATCGGATGTGCATCACCGGAGGCGCGGCCGCGTCGTAGTAGCCCCAGGCGACGGTCGTCGGCGTGGGCATTAGCGTATGAATCGTTGGTGCTTGGGCAAGGCCGCTCGTTGAGTACCCGGCGAGCGCGATAACACTGACTGATAACCGCACGAGTGTGCGGGGATCCGCGGACGCACAGGCGCGTATCCCGAGTGAGATTCGGTGCATCAGCCTATGTATCGATGCAGGATCGGAGCGTAGGCGTCGATGCGCCGATCGCGGAGAAACGGCCAGTTACGTCGCGTGCTCTCGATCAGCGATGTCTCGCATTTCGCCACGAGCACGGCCGGCTCCGTTCCGGCTTCGGCGAGAATTCTTCCGAATGGATCGCAGATGAAAGAGTGTCCGAAGAATTCGATTCCAGCTGTCCCTGGCTCGTCCTCGTGTCCAACGCGATTTGGCGCGGCGACATAAACGCCGTTCGCAATCGCGTGCGCGCGCTGCGCGGTGCGCTACGCGTCAACCTGCGCCTCGCCGAATTCCTTTTTCTCGGACGGGTGCCAACCGATAGCAGTCGGATAAAAGAGGATGTCGGCGCCCAGGAGGCTCGTGATGCGCGCGGCCTCGGGATACCACTGATCCCAGCAAATGAGCACACCAACGTTCGCGTAGCGGGTTTTCCAGACGCGAAATCCGCTTTCACCCTTGTGATCGCCGTCGTCGGCGATGTGCGAGTCACCTGGCGTGAAATAAAACTTCTCGTTAAAAAGCGGATCGTCCGGGATGTGCATTTTCCGATACGCGCCGAGCAGGGAACCGTCGGCGTCGATGACCGCAGCGGAGTTTCTGTAGACGCCGGCAGCCTGTCGCTCGAAAATCGGAACGATGATGACGACCTCGATATCGCGGGCAACTTTCTGCATGCGCGCGATCGTTGGACCGGGGATCGGCTCGGCGAGGTCGAAGCGCTCGTGCTTCTGGGATTTGCAGAAGTAGGGCGCATTGAACAACTCCTGCAAGCAGATGATCTGCGCCCCGCGTTCGGCTGCCTCGCGTACGCGTGTTATCGCGTTATCGACATTGGCGTCGACGTCGGCAGTGACTGCTTCCTGTACGATTCCTACCGTGAACGTGGACGACGTCGACATTGATGAAAGCTTAACCCGTTCATCGTGCGCAGGAAGTGGCAGACTGATTGCGTTAAGTTAGGACATTCTTGAGGTCGCGACATGGAGCGAGACGAAACCAGCCCGACAGTTCCCGACACCGCGCCGAGCGCCCCAACCGTCAGCGAGAAACGCCGCCTACGCCGCAGCACTGGACTGAACACGGCGTTTCGCGCGATCAAGGCGCAGCATTCCGCAAATCGCTCGAGCATGGAGATACTCGCCGACAGGATGATCGGCATCGCGAGCTCGACACCTTTTCTGGTGATTCACGGAGTGCTGTTCATCCTATGGATCCTGTGGAACGTTCCAGGGATCCCGCTGCCACGGTTCGATCCGTATCCGTACGGGATGCTCACGACGATCGTCTCGCTCGAGGCGATCTTTCTGTCGATCTTCGTGTTGATGACTCAGAGTCGCGAGTCGAAGATCGGTGAGCTGAGGGAGGAGCTGACGCTGCAAGTGAATCTCCGCATCGAAGAGGAGGTCACCAAGACTCTGCACCTGGTCGCCGGACTTTACTCGCGCCTCGGGCTCAAGATGGCGGACGATCCCGAGCTCAAGGCGATGCTGGAGCCTCTCGATCCGAAGCGTATCGAAGCGGACCTGAGCGAGCAGATCCACGCGGCGATCCCGCGATTCAGGATCAAGAAGAGAAAGGATGGCCAGCCCGTCGTTTAATCTGGACGGCGGTACCAGGTGCCCGGTACCTGGTACCGCCCCTAACTTCAGTTCGCGCCTTTCTCCCTCTGCACAAGCTGTCTGAGCACATACGGAAGTATTCCGCCGTGCCGGTAGTAGCTCATTTCCTCAGGGGTGTCGATGCGCGCCACGGCGCTGAAAGTCTTCTCCTTTCCGTCGCCTGATCGCGCGCGCACCGTGACGACTGTCCGCGCCTTCATATCCTCGGCGACACCTTCGATGTCGTACGTCTCGAAGCCAGTAAGTCCGTGCGTCGCGCGAGTCTCACCGTTGATGAATTCGAGGGGCAGCACTCCCATCCCAACCAGATTCGAGCGGTGAATTCGTTCGAACGATTCCGCGATCACTGCGCGCACGCCGAGTAGAAGAGTGCCCTTCGCGGCCCAATCGCGAGATGAGCCGGTGCCGTATTCCTTGCCGGCGATGATCACCAGCGGGACGCCGTTCTTCTGGTATTCCATCGCCGCATCGTAGATGGTGACGGCTTTCTCTCCCGGCTTCCGCGCCGTCCATCCGCCCTCGGTGCCAGGAGCAAGCTCGTTTCGGAGCCGAATGTTGGCGAAGGTGCCGCGCATCATCACTTCGTGATTTCCTCTTCGCGATCCGTACGAGTTGAAATCAGCCGTTTTGACTCCGTGCTCGATGAGCCACTTGCCTGCCGGGCTCGCGGCGGGAATCGATCCTGCCGGCGAGATGTGGTCCGTCGTGATCGAGTCGGCGAACATCGCCAGCACGCGTGCACCCTCGATTGCGTGGACGCCGGGCGGCGCGAGCTTCATTCCCTCGAAGAACGGGGGATTCTTCACGTACGTTGAATCGGGATCCCACGAATAGAGATCGCCTTCCGGAACCGGCAGACTGCGCCAGTTGTCGTCGCCGTGAAACACGTTCGAGTACTGCGCCTTGAACATCTCCGCCTTCACCGAGCGCAGAATTTCGTCTTCGACTTCTTTGGGCGCAGGCCAGATGTCGCGCAGAAACACCGGACCGTTCTTGCCGACGCCGATTGGCTCGGTGTTGAAGTCGATGTCCATCCTTCCGGCGAGCGCGTAGGCAACGACGAGCGGAGGAGACGCCAGATAGTTGAATCGCGTGAGCGGGTTGATGCGTCCCTCGAAGTTTCGGTTTCCCGAGAGCACGGCCGCTACGACGAGCTTGTTCGCCTCGATCGCGTCCGCGATCGGCTGCGGCAAAGGACCGGAGTTTCCGATGCACGTGGTGCAACCGAATCCGACGACGTTGAACCGCAGCTTCTCGAGCGCACCCATCACCTTTGCGGCGCGGAAATAATCCGTCACCACCTTTGAGCCCGGCGCGAGACTGGTCTTCACCCAGGGCTTCGACATCAAGCCCCTGGCGACCGCGTTTCGCGCCAGTAACCCAGCCGCGAGCATCACGCTCGGATTGGACGTGTTGGTGCAGCTCGTGATTGCCGCGATCACCACCGAGCCGTGGCGGATTGAAAACTTCTCGCCATTCATCTCGACGGGAACGCTCGAGTTTGCGCCAGCCTGCTCGTCGGGATCGGTTGCGACAACCGACGGTGAAAGCTGCGGCGATGCGGCCACCTGCATCGCTTGTCTCGCTGCGGCGACCGCTGCCACCGTACCCGTGCGATCCAGATCGGCGATCAGCGCCTCGTTGAACATTTTCTTCGCCGACCTGAGCGGCACTCTATCCTGCGGCCGCTTCGGACCAGCGAGGCTCGGCTCAATGCTGCGAAGATCGAGCTCCAGCGAATCGGTGAAAATCGGATCGGGGGTCTCGTCGGTGCGGAAAATCCCCTGGGCCTTGCAGTACGCTTCGACGAGCTGAACCTGCGCTTCATCGCGGCCCGTAAACCGGAGATACTTGAGCGTCTCGGCGTCGATGGGGAAAAAGCCCATCGTCGCGCCGTACTCGGGCGACATATTGCCGATGGTCGCGCGATCCGCGAGAGAAAGGCTCGACAGTCCCGCTCCGTAAAATTCCACGAACTTCCCGACGACTTTTTTCTTGCGCAGCATCTCGGTGACGGTGAGCACGAGATCCGTAGCCGTGGCGCCGGGTGGCAGCTTGCCGTGCAGCTTGAATCCAACGACTTCGGGAATCAGCATCGAGACCGGCTGTCCCAACATCGCCGCCTCTGCCTCGATTCCACCGACGCCCCAACCCAGGACGCCGAGTCCGTTGATCATCGTGGTGTGGGAGTCAGTTCCGACGAGTGAGTCGGGATACGCGAAGGTCTGCTTGCCGACGACTTCTGTGAATACTCCTTTCGCCAGATACTCGAGGTTGATCTGGTGCACGATTCCGGTGTCCGGCGGCACGACGCGAAAATTGTGTAGCGCTTTCTGGCCCCATCGGAGAAATGCGTAGCGCTCCTGGTTGCGACGGAACTCGAAATCGGCGTTGATCAATAGCGCGGCTTCGGATCCGTACTCGTCGACCTGCACCGAGTGATCGATTACGAGGTCCACGGGCTGGAGCGGATTTATCAGGCGTGGATCGCCGCCGAGTCGCGCGAGCGCGTCACGCATCGCGGCGAGATCGACGACTGCTGGCACACCGGTGAAATCCTGCAGGAGCACTCGCGCCGTGCGGAATGCTATCTCTTTTTCGATTTTGCCTGTCACATCCCACGTCGCGAGCGCGCGGATGTCGTCGGCTTTCACGAACTTGCCGTCTTCGTTTCTGAGGAGGTTTTCGAGGAGGATCTTCAGGCTGACGGGGAGTCTGTCTGCGTTCCCGTTCGCGAGCTTGGAGAGGGAGTCCAGCCGAAAGATCGTGTACTGCCGACCCGCAACGTCCAGCGTTGATCGGCTACCGAAGGTATTCGGGTGTGTCATTGTTTTTTTCCGAACTTGGCCGCGTCTTGCGCTGGCCAGTGGTGCGCGGAGCCACTGCCGTGCTCATCGAGTCGCGACAGGCTGATGTAAATCTAACACAATCCTTTGCATCCCTCTCTCCATCGCGGCGGGCTCCTGACGTCTGGCCACCGAGACGGACGTTTTGTTACGGATGAAGCGGATTTGTCCGGATTTGACGGATCGTTCCTCTCGGCGTGAGAGTACATCTCGCCGGGCCGGGATTTTTGGGGAACTGCCGCTCGGACTGGCCTCTAACGCCACACTGATCTCTCTATAGCTGCAGGCGGGAACGCACAGAGATCGTCCTCATGCAAAAGAGCGCCAAGAGGCGCTCTCAATGCAAACAACAAAAAAATCACAGCCCCGCCCGAGAGGAGCCATAGCCCCAAGAGGAGCGATCCGTTTAATCCGCTACAATCCGGTTCATCCGTAGTCAAACTTCCGTCTCGGTGGCCAGAATTCAGGAACCCGCCGCGATGCCGCGAGCGATCGCGAGAGAGTATCTCTAGCCCGCCTTTTCCGTCGTCTCGCTCGTCGGATCTACCGTCGTTCGTCCGCCGCGACGATGACCTTTCTCGAGTCTTGTTGCTTCGATGGCGTAGGTCGGAC
>DASQPS010000313.1:0-3020 GCA_035643845.1 Gemmatimonadaceae bacterium
CCCGCAAGCGCGAGAACGGCGAGGAGTCCAAGGCGCCGCTTCTGATGCGCGGCTGGGGGCACAGGACCGTTGTCACTGCGGAGGGAAAGAGTTCCGAGTAGCTCGAGGACAAACATTTTCCGCCTGACTTTGTCCTGTGACTTCTCGGTGAGCTTTCGCTGAGGTGCGCGCTCTATCATGCGCACAAGTTCTCACCGGGTCAACAACGAGCTCCGGTATTCGTTCGAAACTCTTTCAGGAGGTAAAATGAAGTGTCAAATGGCTTTAACCCTAATGGTGCCCATCGCCCTCGCTGGCTGCGCCGCAGGGTCGGTTGCTGGCGTCGCAAATTCCGCCACCGCGGCGAAATCAGGTGATCGCTCGCAGGCCGGCGAATCGTCGCAACGCAGCGGCCAATTACTCGTGACCAAGGACTGCCGGAACTACACTGGACTCGCGGGCCAGCAGTGCAACATCACTCAATCGAGTCTGCCGGCGCTCGCGTTCGCGACCATCACCTACAAAACCGCTGCAGATGCCGATCACAACCTCGATACCGACATCGTTATCGATCCGCCGGGAAACGGCGCGAACGTCGCCTTCGGGCATTGCCGGCTGTCTCTCAATACGGGGATAGGCGCCTGCGAGGTGAACGGGGGTAGAGGCACATTCACTCAGTTCCATGCGCAGGTTGCCGTCGCGGTTGCGCCGGCCGGGCTGCCGTTCTTTACGTGGACCGGCACTTACAGTTACGGAAAGTGAAAGAGGGAGGGGGGAAGCTGATCACTTGAGGACCGAGGGCTCGGACCAAGTGCATTGCTGATTGCGGACTGATTGAGGAGTGCGGACGCGGACTATCGAGGACGTCGTGGCGAGTCCTCGATCCTCATGCAGTCCTAGTCCTCGATCCTCAATCAGTCCGCAATCGTCGATGCCGTTAGTCCGAGTCCTCGGTCCTCCCACGCTTCCCGCCTTCCGCTTCCCTCTTCATGAACAGCTAATCTCCGCAACGATCTTCCAGCGTCCATCGACGTTTTTCCAGACGTTGAGAAAGGTTCCGCTCGACTTGACCGGCTTCCCGTTCGGGCCATCCGAAGTCTGGCTGAACGTGCCGTAGTCCCACGCCATCGAGTGATCGGCGGAGAAATTCACGCCGTCGCTTTGGAATGATGCATCGCGCGCGTTTGCGTTCACCGCATTGTCGTAATACTTCCTCAGGTCGGACGTACCTTTGACGGGCGCCTTTCCAAGCGATACGACGTTCGGATCATAGTAAACCATCAGCGAATCGACGTGCTTCGACGCCATTGCGCGAAGGAACGCCGAGTCGGCGCCGAGGATTTGGGCGCGAGCTAGATTTTCGTCGAAGGTTCCCGCTGCAGTGCTGGACGTCGTGGCACCAGGCAGGCCCGCGGAATCAGCGGTCGCCGGCGTCGGCTTGTTGCAGCCGGACAAAAGAAAAACACCAACTGTAAACAGAGCGGCACCTCGCGATTCCATACTCCCTCCGATATTCTGGGAAGATTCGAACCTACGATTGGCCAATCGACCGAGCAATAGCTTACGTCGTTGCCCAAACGCTCCTGGCCAAAAAGGTGTCTATGATGTCAATGAAGACGCTGCCCTGCGCCTTTCTCGCATCGTTGTTTCTGCTGATGACGTCTGCTCGGCAGACCCCACCGTTGTACATCACGCACGTATCGGTTGTCGATGTTGTCGGTGGACGCGCCCAACCTGATCAAACCGTCGAAATCCGCGGTAGAGCGATCGCGTCGATCGCCGCAGCCGATCGCGTGCGCATTCCTGGAGATGCGCGCGTCGTGGACGGCCGCGGCAAGTACCTGATTCCCGGGCTATGGGACATGCACGTGCACCTCGGCTGGCCGCCCGGCGCTGCAGACATTTTTCTGCCGATGCTCGTCGCCAATGGCATACTCGGCGCGCGCGACATGCACAGCGAGCTGCCCATCATCATCGGCATCAGGCGCTCGATTACGAGTGGTGCGCAGATCGGCCCGCGTCTCATCATCGCGGGACCCGCGCTCGATGGTCCGAATTCATATCTGCCCGCCGCGCGAATCGTGCACACACCGGACGAAGCGCGAGACGCCGTGCGTCAACTCAAGGCGGCCGGTGTCGACTTTATAAAGGTCTACTCGTCGCTACCGAGAGATTTGTATCTCGCAATCGTGGCAGAGGCGAAGCACGAGCGCATCCCATTCGTCGGCCACGTGCCGTACGCGATGACCGCCGCCGAAGCATCCGATGCCGGACAGCGGAGCCTCGAGCACCTAACCGAAGTCGACGTGGGAACATCGAGCGACGAAGCCAAGATCAAAGCCGAAGAGCTCGAAGCTGTCGCGCAGAAACGCGGTTCGATTCCAGATGCCGCGCGTCTCCGAGCGACATACGATTCCGCGAAAGCAAAGGCTTTGTTCGAGCGCTTCCGCCGGAACGGGACCTGGCAGGTGCCGACTCTCATCGTGCTGCACGGTCCTGGCGAGCACGCGACGAGTGCGAAGCCGCCGGGCGATTCACTGCTCGCTTATATCCCGAAGGTTCTGCGCGACCTATGGAATTCCATGCCGGCTGAATTCAACGCCCGCCTCGGCGCGCTCGGAGAATTTCATTCCGATCTCGTCGGTCAGATCAATCGAGCGGGCGTTCCAATTCTCGCCGGTACCGATTTTCCAAATCCCTGGGTGTATCCTGGCTTCAGTCTGCACGACGAGCTCGGTTTGCTCGTGCGCGCTGGCCTCACGCCCGCAGAAGCGTTGCGGACGGCGACCATTAATCCAGCGCGATTCCTGGGACTTACCGATTCGCTTGGCGTTGTCGCAAAAGGAAAGGTGGCCGATCTCGTGTTGCTCGATGGAAATCCACTTGAAGACATCGCCAACACCAAACGTATTAGCGCGGTGATTCAGGGAGGACGTCTGTTCGATCGGCATGCGCTCGACGGACTGCTGACCGAGGCGCGGAGGCGCAGCGAGCTGACTATGCAACTGCAGCCGGCGCCAAAATAACTTCGAGGGTTAGAA
>DASQPS010000314.1:0-4278 GCA_035643845.1 Gemmatimonadaceae bacterium
TCGCCAACGTGACGCTGAAGCGCTGATCGGTGTCGAGCACGGGCGATTGCCTGAACCGGTTCTGGATGTTGACGATCAGGTGCGGTACGTCATCGGCATTGATCCACGTGACTTTGGTTCCCGGACTCACCGTGAGCGTGCGCGGCGAAAAACTGAAGTTGTCGATTCCGATTTCGTTGGGACCGAGCGCGAGACGTTTTCTCGTTTCTTTCGCGCGTACCATCGCGTCGTGCGAAGCGGCCTCGAACGCGGGTGGCTCGCCAGAAAGAGTCGAGTCGACGATGGCGAGGTTGCCACGCTTCGGAATGAAAGTGACGTTGGCGACGCCGAGCACGCTCTTCAACCGCTGAGGATCCACTGTCAGTGGTCCCGGCGCCTGCGCCGTGCCGGGCGCGGGCTGCGGAAATGCCGTCGACATCGCCGTGTGAAAGGAGATGTTTCCCTCCACCTTCTGCATGATCTGGTGGATGTGCCCGTTGAGCACTGTCACCGATCCGAACCTTCGCAACAGCGCCAGCGCTTCCTCGGAATCGTCGGTACCCCAACCCCACTGAGGGTAAACCGTCCATAACGGAATGTGAGCGAACAGAACGACCGGCGTGCTGCTCGACAGCGGCGCCAGATCTCTCTTCAGCCACGCGATTTGTTCTGGGCCCAGCGCCCCAAGTCCACCCGCTTTGAGATTGAGAACGTTTACCAATCCGACGAAGTGCACGCCCGAATGATCGAAGCTGTACCAGCCGCCTCCCTTCGTGCCCTTGCCGTAACGCTGGAGGTATGACGCCCCATTGTCGGCCGCGACATCGTGCTCTCCTGGAACATAGAACAGCCGATCCGTCCTGACGCTCTTGAGCACTTCGTTAGCCGTATCGAATTCGTCGGCCCTGGCGAGCTGAGTGATGTCGCCGGTGTGGAGCACGAACGCCGGGATTTGCGGCAGCGCGTTGAGTTTTCGAACCGCCTCCTGCAAAGTCGCGGTGACGTCCTTATTCGCTTCCTTGCTGAAGCCGATGTGGCTGTCGGAGATTTGCGCGAAGAAAATGCTCTTCCGCTGCGCATCGGTGAGCGAAGTGATCTGGCTCATCGCAAACGACTTTGGAACGCCGGCGGCTAGCGCCCACACCGTCGCCGATCCCGCCCAAGCCATGCATTTGAGAAAACCTCGACGATCCAATCCATCGTCGGCTGTGTCGTGCTTTATATAGTTGCCGCCCGTGGGGCGGGTGTTCCCGGCATCGTCGAAGCGATCTGCATCGCGATCGTGGTGACTCATTCCTTCACTCGTGGTTATGGACATCAAGCAAGACTCCACGAGATGCGCGATTATTCCCGCGGGAATAAATCCGACCGCGCCACAGTCTATCTAGAGGGTGGCCTATACCTATGGACGTCTGAGCAGCGTGCCGAGCCGGGACATCGAGAGGTTCGAGCGAATCGTGATGCCGCATCTGGACGATGCCTACACCCTCGCGCGTTATCTCGTCGGCGACGAGCACGACGCGCAGGATGTCGTGCAGGACGCGTCGCTTCGCGCTCTCCGCTATTTCGAGAGCTATAGCGGCGGCGACGGGCGCGCGTGGCTTCTGGCAATCGTTCGAAACTGTTCGATGGACTGGCGGCGGCGTCAACACGGAGAGCGTCACGATGTGTCAATCGATGGCGACGCCGCGATCGACGTGGCGGACGAGACGGAATCGGACGCGCGCGCTATTCAGTCTTCCGAAAGTGGATTGATCATGCGAGCAGTTGCCGCGTTACCGACGGAGTTTCGCGAGGTGATAGTGCTGCGCGAGCTCGAAGACATGTCGTACAAGGAGATCAGCGAAGTCGTGGGAGCACCGATCGGTACCGTCATGTCACGAATCGCCCGCGCGCGAAGGCAGCTTGCGCTGGCACTGGGGCCGAGCGTTAAGGAGGCGGGTTGAGATGAGCTGCGATAACTGCCGAGACGCATTGAATGCGTACGTTGACGGAGAGCTGGACGCGAACGATCGGCGCGAAGTCGCCGAGCATCTATCTACATGCGCAACATGCTCGGCAGAATACAAAGCACTTGCTGACGCGCGCAAACGAGTGAAGGAGGGATTGGTGCGCTACAAAGCCCCTGATGTGTTGAAGGCGCGTATCCGGGCGTCAGTCGAGCAGATAAATCGACCGATGTTGGTGCCAACGCCCCGCACTCGGTCGTGGTGGAAAACCGCGGTTGCGGGTGGCGCGATCGCGGTTGCCAGCAGTCTCGCAACGTTTGCCGTCACACGTCCCGCCGCGTCGGATGCTCCGGTCGCGAGTGAGATCGTTACCTCGCACATAAGATCGTTGATGCCCGGACATCTCATCGACGTCGCCTCGTCGGATCAGCACAACGTGAAGCCGTGGTTCAACGGTCGCGTGAATCTGTCGCCCACGGTTCCCGATCTTTCCTCGCAGAATTTCAAGCTTCTGGGCGGCCGACTCGACTACGTGAACGGGCGAGCGGTGCCGGTGGTGGTTTACCAGCGACGGCAACACCTGATCAACGTTTATTCCTGGCCCGCGTCCGACGCGTCGACGTCAGCTCCGAAGACATCGACGGTGAATGGATACCATCTCGTCGAGTGGCACCGAGGTGGAATCGAGCAGTGGGCTGTGTCCGACCTGAATGTCACGGAGCTGCACGAATTTGTGAGCGCTTTCAGCGGCAAGTGATCGGCACCTCATCACAGGCGGGTGGTCGTCGCTACGGGCCACGATAGATTTCGCCCTTCACTTAGTGCGATATATCCTTGCCGAAATCGAAAAGCGCGCCGTCCCACAAAAAGACCAAGAGAAAGTCGACAACGTCGAAGAGCGGGCGAACGGCCGACGCTTCTGCGCGCTCGAATGCACGCACCTCCGCTGCCGACATGCGGCCGCAACAATTCCGTGCCCTCGGCCACTCCCTGGTCGATTCCATCGCTGATTTTCTCGGTCGGCTCCCCGACGCGCGCACAGCCGCTCCGCTTCTGCCCGACGCCATGCGGAAAGCCGTTGGGAAGAAAGATCTCCCCGACAGGGGCACCGACATCGGACCCGTCATCGAAAAGTTCAGTCGCACTTTCTTCGAACAGTCCACCCACAACGGCAGCCCGCGCTTCTTCGGCTACATCACGTCGTCGGCGGCGCCGATAAGCGCGCTCGCCGACATGCTCGCCGCGGCGGTCAACGCAAACTGCGGCGCGTGGGCGCTTTCACCAGTCGCGACCGAAATCGAGAACGAGTGCATCCGCTGGCTGGCGCAATTCATGGGACTACCCGGGAAATGGGATGGTATTCTCGTGAGCGGCGGCAACATGGCGAACATCGTCCCGTTCATCGCAGCGCGAAAAGCAAAGGCGCCCTGGGACATTCGCGCGAAGGGTTTCAGTGATTCGTCCAGTCGCCGCATGATCGTTTACACCTCGGCCGAGACGCACGGCTGGGTGAAGAAGGCGACAGATCTTTGTGGCCTTGGGACTGATTCCATTCGCTGGATTCCTGTGGATGATCGACTTCGGATGCGCACCGACGAGCTGCGAAAGCAGATCGTCGCTGATCGCAACGCCGGTCTTTATCCATTTCTCGTCATCGGCACCGCTGGCTCAGTTGGAACCGGCGCGATCGATCCGCTTCCCGAGATCGCGAAGATCTGCAAGGAATTCGATCTCTGGTTCCACGTTGACGGTGCGTATGGTGCGCCGGCCGTCGCGCTCGACGACGCCACCGCCGATCTCAAAGGTCTCAGACTCGGCGACTCCATTGCGATGGATCCGCACAAGTGGCTGTATAACTCAATCGAGGCGGGGTGCGTACTCGTCCGGAACTGTGACGCGCTTCACGACGCCTTCGGATTTCACACGCCGTACTACCAGTTCGACGACAACGAAGGTCAGGAAGTGAAAAATTTCTACGACCACGGTCCGCAGAATACGCGCGGATTCAGAGCGCTAAAGATCTGGCTCGGATTTCAACAGTGCGGTGCCTCCGGCTACAGACGAATGATCGCTGACGACATCGCGCTCGCCAATCGATTGCATGAATTCGTCGGCAAGGAGGATCTTCTCGAACAGGGAACGATCGGCCTCAGCATCTGCACCTTCAGATTCGTTCCCGCTGATTTGCGCTCACGCGCGGGCGAGCCGGCCGTCGCGGACTACATCAATGCGCTCAACGAGCGCCTCGTCACGGCGATACGATTGAGTGGTGAAGCGTTCGTCTCGAACGCGCGCATCGGGGAGCGATACATGATCCGCGCCTGCATCGTGAATTTTCGAACGACATTGG
>DASQPS010000315.1:0-6613 GCA_035643845.1 Gemmatimonadaceae bacterium
AGGCCGGGAACTTGTCCCGGCACGTCGCTCAGAAAATCGAAATTACTGCTGCCGACGTCCGTCGCGACAACCAGAACGCGGTCGGGCGGCGCGCTGGCTGAATGCGATTGCCAGAATACGAGGACGACACCAACCGAAAGCGGAGTGCACACCCCCGGCTCGGGAGGGAAAGACGGATCGATAAACACGTCCTCGACACACGTGCCCGCGGGGAAGCTCTCGCGCGCGCCAAGCGCGAACATCGACGCGTTTTTCCCGTCGATGGCGACGTTTACCTGACCGAGAAGCGGCTCCATTACATTGAGCGCGCCGACGAACGTCGTCGCGCCCGGCGACTGGATCTCTGAGATGTTGGTCAGGCCGAGTGACAGACTTTGCAGAGCAGCGCCGGGATCGAGGTTGCTCGGCCCCGTTGAATCGCTGCCGCACGCAGCCAGAGAAAGGACAAGTGCCGCGCACAGCGACGTAATCGAAAAATTCTTCATCGGTCGACCATCCCAAAAAAGTTTAGCATTGCCGGGAGCCACTCTCACGAGTGGTCGTGGATCATTCGCCACCCAACTGGGGTTCGCTCCCAGATCGTCGAGAACCAACCTGTGCGTTCCGGGACGCCGCCGCCAGTCAAAATGTATCGCCCGGTTGCAAGCGCGTGATCCCTTCCGAGCGGTCTGATCTCGAGATTGTCGTAGCTGAGGGCCTGGACCGGCCTACCGGTCTTCCAGAACCCTTCCCTCATTTGATCTCCGATCGCGCTCGGCCCATGCACCAATCCATTGCGGCCCATGGTGGTCGCGGAAGCCGCGTAGGCGTACAGGTACGCGGAGAGATCGCCCCGGTTCCAGCCGGCGGCTGTGGTATCGAACACCGCGCGAATTGCCGCGGCATCTGAAGCGGGCATCGGCGACGTCGATGACGAAGAGCTTGTTACGCCAGCACAGCCGAATGCGACAATCGCCATCGGCACCTACACCCAGCGACTCGCAGCCCGGACGCGTTCGGCGAGCTGACCTGAATGGTTCCTCATCTTTCCTCCGGAATGAGTCTGAGACTCGTTCCCCACGGATCGGTCAGAAGCCATTCACCGTTTTCCTCTTTCGCCGCGTATCCGGCTTCGGCGACATTCTTCGCTGCAGCGTCGGCGTCCTTTCTCGTGGGGACGATAATCTCCCACTCGAGAAGTCTCGCGTCCTCGTCCGTCGCCGGAGGAGCACCACGCGCCCAGGTGTTCGTGCCGAGGTGATGATGATAACCGCCGGCCGACATGAAGAGAGCGCCGGGATAGCTCCACACTACTTTATCGAATCCGAGCGCACTATGATAGAACGCTTCGGCCTTCGAAATGTCGCCGACATAAAGGTGAACGTGTCCGAGCACAGTTCCGGCCGGCATGCCCGTCCATCGTTCGCCGCCAGCGGATCGAACCAGATCATCGACATCGAGATGCTTGGTCGTCATGAACAGCTGCCGCTCGTCGTAACGCCACGCATCGCGCGGTCGGTCGGCGTACACCTCGATGCCCAGGCCGTCCGGATCGGTGAGATACACTGCTTCGCTCACAAAGTGATCCGACATTCCGGCGTATGCCCCGATTTCACCCAGGTGCGCGACAAATCTTCCGAGCGAGGCGCGATCGGGCAGCAGAATCGCGAAATGGTAGAGCCCGAGCAATCCACGTTGCGGAACCGGTCGGGCGGTGCGCAGCTGGTGGAGGTGGACGATCCTGCGATCGTCATCGTGCGGACCGAGACTGGCCGAATCCGGGCCGCGCTCGATCACACGCATTCCGAGTACTTCTTCGTAGAAGGCAAGCGATCGATCGAGATCGGCGACCTGCAGCCGTACGCTTCCGAGGTGCGTCGATTCGGGAAGCCGATATCCCTCAGGGCGGATCCCCGTAGTCTGTTCCGTTCTCGAAGTCTTTTGCGCTGTCGTCATGCTCTTCCTCCGCTGCCATCTGGCAGCAACGCTACGCTCACGCGCTCGCGCCTTCGTGGGGATGGCCCGGGCGGAATGTCTTGATCGTTGCAAAAATGAGGAGGATGACCAGTATGCCCTGGGCTGTCAGAGTCTCTACGCTCGGGTAGATGCCCATCGCCTCAACGTGCGGTCCGCCCGGAATTACCGTGATGCGCATGATATTCCCCTCCTGCAGCTCGCGGATTCCTTTGCCTATGAATACGAACGCCATGTAATAGAGCAAGGCGCTCGTGACCGTGAAGAATGGCCGCATCGGGATGCGCACGCCGTACTTGTAGAACAGCGTGAAGATAACGGCCAGCGCGGCGAACCCGACAATTATCCCCAGCGTCAGCGGCAATCCCACGTTCGGACCTTCGCTGAAAAGCGCCTGATAAAAGAGGGCTGTTTCCGCTCCCTCTCTGTAAACAGCGAGAAACGCGACGAGCGCCAGTGCCTTGCCACCTCCGTGCTCCAGTGCCGAGCTCACTTTCTCACGGATGAACTTTTGCCACTTTGCAGCCTCGACTTTCGATATGAGCCAGTAGCTCACCGAAAACAGAACCACCACCGCGATCAGCATCGTCACTCCTTCGACGAAATCTCGGCTCGCCGGCATCGCGGCGAGGAGGGTCTTGAGAACGACCGCAGTCGCAAGGCTGGCGACGAGTCCGAGAGCAATACCAAGCCAGATCGATCGCAACCGCTCTCTGTGTCCCATCTTGATCAGGAACGCGACGACGGCGCCGATCACCAGAATCGCTTCGAATCCTTCACGCAGGATGATGAGGAAAGATTGGAAGAACGCTTCCCAACTCGTCGAAGGCTGCTGCGTGAGATCGATCACCGAGGGCAACGCGTCGACGATCGCGTCGCGATAACCCTTCGCCGCGGCGAGGTCGTGGCGCTTCACCGCGCCCTTGAAGTCCGCGAAGTGTCGTTCCATCGTCGCGACGAGCCCGGGTTTTTTCGCGCGTGCCGATGTCTCAAGAGGCTCGAAGGCGATATATGCATCGAACGCGCGGTCTCCGGCTTCGGCGGTCTGCCCCCTCCCGGCAAAATCGAGCGCGCTGTCGAGAAGGGCGAGAATCACGGGAGATGCCGTGTCGCCTGGAATCGCAGTCGCGTCTGCTCGCGCCACTGGAAGCGACATCTTCTCGCCGCGCAGTGAGTAGATGTACGCGATGACGTTCCATCGTTGCTGTGGCGTGAGCGTAGTGCCAAACGGCGGCATCGCCGTATTGCGCACACCCACCGTGATGACGTTATAAGCGAGAGTCGGCGATAACTCGGGAGTCGACTTGCTCACGCCGATAGCGGGCGGTGACGTGCTCAGCGTGTGCGCGGACGGCCCGTCGCCGGCGCCTGACATGCCGTGACACGCCGAGCAATTCTTGACGAATAGTCCGCGCCCCTCGGCGGTATCGAGTGGACCTTTGGGCAGATCCATCGCGCCGGCACTGCCGAGCGATGCAGCGAACAGTCTGTGGATCTGTTTTACGGTTGCGGGCGGTTGTCGCGTCGCTACAGCCGTGATAAGGCTGTCGAGAATAGCTCTCGTCGCCGGTGCTTCATAACCGCGCAGCCTGGTCGCGACGCCTCTCGCGTCGACGAGAAAACCCGACGTCTCGTCGAACTCATCCTTCGATATGAGGTTGCCGTGGTCGTCGATTGCCTTCGAGTACTCTTCGACGGCGACCCCGACTATGCTTGCTAGACGTTTTGCTGGATTTTCCTGGGCGGGCAGGGTGGTGGCCGCCACGAGCGACAGGATCGAGACACCGATCCGCCGCATAGATCGACAATTCATTGCCGAGTGAATTTATCTGGATAGCCGCGAGAAGCAATCGGTCTTCACGCTTCCCGCCTCCCGCCTCCCGCTTCCCGAAAACGATAGTCCCCTCGGAGCTCGCCGTCGCAGATCGCCGCTCGCACCCCCGTCCGATGCTCGAACCTCTCGACGAAAATCGGCAGTCTCTCGCTGGTGAATTCTCCCCGCGCCATGCCCAGCGCTTCGATCGCCTGTTCGATTGCGTCGGGCTCGCCTTCGACTTCGACGAGCACATCCATCCGGGGATATCGCTCGAACCGGATCATCGCGCCGGCGAGCGCGTACTGCGCGACCTCGCGATCGATTTCCAGCGTCGCAATGAATCCGAGCCTCTCGAGAATTATCTCGAGCGCCTCGAAGTCGTCGACGCGCGTCGAAATTTCTTCTCTGGTCTTGTAGACATCCTGGATCTCGGTCGCGCCTTTCCAATCGAGGTAAGTCCGAACCGACTCTCCGTCTTCGTAGCGCCTTACGCGGAGCACCTCGTCTCGGCTCGCCAGCTCGCGCGACTCGATGTCGTAGCGGCGATCGAGCAGTTTCCCCTCGTAGTCAAGCTTGGCACCGGCGTCTTCGATTCTTTTGCGTCGCTCATCGACGTCGTCGACGACCGCCTTGAGCTCGACCTCACGCATTCAGGATCGTCTCCAATACCTTCTTGGTATCGGTGAGCGATGGAAGGGCGGCGTAGGGTTTGTGGGAGAGTAGCTGCTTCACCGTGTAGTGTCCGCTCGCGACACCGATGGCGCGGGCGCCGAGTGAGCGGCCACACTCGATGTCTGCAGGAGTGTCGCCGATCACGACGAGCTTCTCGCCGGCGACCTTGATTCCAAGAGTCTCGCTCGCGCGCCGCTGCGCAATCGCGGGGAGCTCGGGGCGGTGCTCGTGATCCGACCCGAAGGCATTGACCCGAAATCGATTGGGATCGATCCCTGCCGCGCGCAGCTTGATCCGCGCGCCCGGTGCAATGTTTCCAGTGAGTAGACCGAGAACGACATCGTCGCGGTCTTCGAGTGCGTCGAGTAACTCCAGCACTCCAGGGAGCGGTTGCACGTTGAACTTCCCGCTCTTCACTCCTTCCTGCAAACCGACGACGTAGAGATCGATCAGCTTCTCCATCCTCTCGTCGATGTGCGCATCCGAGTGTCCCTCGAGTCGCATCGTGTCGCGAACTATCTGTCTATCGGTCTTGCCGTCGTATCGGTAGTCCGGATCGCCCTTTGATCCAAACACCAGCTCGAGCGCGCGTTGCATTGCAGCTCGGCCCAGACCCGCCGAGCTGAGGAGTGTGCCGTCGATGTCGAATAGAACGAGTCTCATGCTCTTGTAAGAAATACTCCGGCGACGATTGTCGCCGCGCCCACGCCCTGAAAGATGGTTGGGGTCTCACTGAGAAACGCCCATGCCACGAGCAGCGCGACGAGGGGTTGCAGGTTGGAGTACACAGCGGTTCGCGTCGGACCGAGCACGCGCAGGCCGCGATACCAGAAGAAATAGGCGACGCCCATTGAGATGACGCTCGAGTAAAGAAGCGCGAGCCATCCGCCAACGCCAATCGCGGACCAGTTGGTAGCGACGAGCGCAGGAGTTGACGCAATGATCAGCGGGATCGCTCCCCCGACCATCGTCGCCGCCGAGAGTTGAATGATGTCGATGCGCTCTGTATAGGGCTGGAGCCCGATTGTGTAGAACGTCCAGCAGATGACGGCGAGAAAAACGAGAACGGAGCCCAGCAGGGTGGTCTCACCGGCAGACGATGTCGCGCTCCCGATGATGACGAGCGCGACACCGGTTATCGAGAGTGCGATCCCCAGCAGGCTGATAGTCTTCAATTTTTCCATTCCGCGCACCCGAGCGACAAGCGCAATGAACGCGGGGGCCGCCGCAACGATGAGCGCGGCGTTTCCTGCTCGCGTGCGTGCGACGCCATTGACGAAGAAAAGCTGGTAAAGTCCGTTTCCCAGCACGCCCATCAGCATTAGACCAATCACATCTCGTCGTGCGAGAGGCTTGCGACGCGTGGCGAGCGCGACGGTGAGAAGAAAAATGGCGACGGTGCCGACTCTGAGACCGGTGAACGCAACTGGGCTGAAGACTTCCGTCGCGTACTTGACCACGACGAAGTTCACTCCCCAGATCACCGCCATCAGAAATAGCAGAACGTCGGTTACGCCGAACGCCGGAGGAGCGAACGCGTCGGTAGCGAGGCTTTGTTGTTGTGTGACGGTTTCTGCCATCACTGAAAGCTAGCCGGAGCAGGCGCGGCGCGGCTACTTTGCGGCATGCACATCTCCTTCGCCGTCTTCGCCGACGCTGCCAACCTATCCCAGGAAGGGAAGCTCAACATCCTCGGCGTTTTCGATGCGGTTCAGGTTGCGGGGCTTCCGACGATGCACCCGCGCACCCATTTCGTGGTGCGCCTCAAGGCAGACGGCGAGGACGCCGGCACTCACAAGCTCACGTTTCGATGGGTATCGCCCCTCGACGAAGAGCTGTGGTCCTCATCCGGCGAGATGAACGTAGCAGCCGCCCCAAACCCGGTGTTCGAGCTGGATCTGCCGATAATCGCAGTCGTGGATCTGCCGCTGAACATGACGGGGCAGTACACGATGCAAGTCGCGCTCGACGGACAGCCGACCGCGTCCGCCCGGCTGATCGTGAATGGTCCGCCGCAACAGCCCATGGTTCCTGGCAGCGGGAATGGAATGGTGAGCTGACGGCGGAAACCGTTCGCGGGAAGCGGTTCGCGGGAAGCGGGAAGCGTTTGAGGACCGAGGACGCGGACTAACTGCATCGACGATTGCGGACTGATTGAGGATCGAGGACGCG
>DASQPS010000316.1:0-3654 GCA_035643845.1 Gemmatimonadaceae bacterium
AGCTGCAAATCCTTGACGGATCGCGCACTCGCTGGACCGACTGCGCCCAGTGACCGAAGCGTATTACGCAGCTCGTTATCCGCCCCGTAGAGCGCGAGGTTGATCACCGCACCTCGAGAAGACCGAACATCCCGAGCGAGCTATGCCGTGGCTTGCTCGGGGCATCGCGGAACATACACATCAGCGCGTATCGTTCGCCGGATACGAGCCGCACGGTAACGCCTTCTCGTACGCTGTCACCAGGCGCTGCGATCAACACGCTGCCGGACCGATCTGCAACCGAATCCGGCACGTCGCCCGACGTCAGATAGCGACGCGCCGCGGCACCGCTCACACTGCGATTGAAACGAAACAGTTGCATCTCGTGCGTGACGTGTCCGCGATTTACGAGGTGGAACGTGGTCAGTCCGGGCGGCAATGTCGGGGGCGCCGTATAGGAATACTCGTGCGCGACGATCGTGACGTCGTGTGAACTCGGTGTCGATGCCGTTCCAGTGCGCCAGCCGACGAGAAGGAATGCGCCAATCAGCACGGCACACGACGCAAGCAACGGGTGTCGAGGCATATGAACCTCCGTAACAGGAAGATGGTGTGGCTACTTCTTTCGTGTCAGCAGGAGCTTCGCGAACGACGACGATTTACCGGACTTGTCTACGTTGTCGATCGTCCACGACCAGGTATCCTTCGCGCGATCGTACGCGAAAACGGTACGAATGCCACTTCCATCGGCACCCATGAAGATGAACGGAATCCGGTCGCCGTCAGGCTTCGCGTGACCGATTCCGTCAGGGGCGAAGTTCGTTGCGGCCGTATTGTCGAGCCACATGACCGCATACTCGCTATTCCTCGTGTCCCAGACGACGTAGATCCACGCTTCGTAGCTGTTCTCGCCGCCAGCGTCCTTGTCACGTGAAACTTCGTGGATGCGGATGTACTCGCGCTTGAGCACCCAGTCAACATCAACGTCGTGGGTCGTCGGCTTCCTGCCGATCGTGCCAGTCATCACCCAGCGGCCGGTCATCCTGTCCAAGAGAGCTTCGGGCGCGGTCGAGGCCTGACCCTGCGCAACCGCTGATACCAGGACGAGGCATGCGAAGGCGATTGCAGATAGCGAGCACCTCGCGCGGATCGCGCGAGCTCCAGCGAAGGTAGTCATAAGAAAATTATTTCTGACGGTTGGAGACGCTCTTCAGACAGCACGCGCGCACTCTTGAGGTGAAAGTTTTCCGGTGAAATGCATCACTTCAACTGCGAGCGACATACATAAAGCGGCGAAGCGAAAGTCGGAAGGCCACAGGCGCGGCAATCGAAGAGCGAATGATGCTAACGAACGTCCGTCAGAGAGAAAAATCACTATTGCCAAAGCGATGTCCCGGATCTAATTAGTCGCCGCGTTAACCGAAATTTTTTGCGGCCACCACTCCGGTTGCCGTGCCTAACCCATGTAGCTGCGTAGGAGTTTCTAGATGTCTCGCGAGTATCGTCTCACCACACATTCTACTTTGCCAGTCATAGCCGCGATTGCAGTCTTTGTCGCATCCGCGTGCACCACCGACACTCCGGTTGCTGTAAGGAGTCCCTCGTTTGCTTCCGCCAGCGCGCCCACGGGCGCCGACATTCAGATCACCGGCTCAGCGAGCACGGGCTCGCCGAACGCTGGCGCCGCGTTCACATACACATTCCAGGTGAAGAACAACGCCGGCCTCGATGCGACGGACGTACTATTTACTGACACGCTCCCCGGAGGAACCGGCTACAACTTCACCACGGCGAGCGGTTCCGTCTCCCCTTGCAGCGAAGCGAACATTGTCGTCACCTGTACTCTTGGTACGATTCAAAAAGGTTCTCAGGTCAATGTGGTCGTTGGCCTTGACGCACCCGTGACCGCCGGATCGTTTACCAATACGGGCCGAGTCGTATCGAGCGTCGCCGATCCACAGATTGCGAACAATGCGGTCACCGTCACCACACAGGTGAAGACCGCACTCGCGCCCTGTGCTCTTCCCGCTGGTGAATTCACCTCCGACGGACTTGTCATGTTCGGCGCCCTCGACAGCTTCAGTGCGTACGAGAGCTTCGAGTACCAGGTGCAGGGCGTCAACTATTGGGTGGTGACGAACTACTTCGACGGCACGCGACCCTTGACCGATGTCATCAATCTCGATTGCAAGACATCGCCGGTACAGTTCGTTCAGGTCGGCAACTTCGTCAACGTGACTGGCGTTGTCGACGGGACCATCGTTCTGCCCGGTCAGACCGTGGCGATGCCGGTGTTACATGCCAGTGTCATTCAGGTCCTCACGCACAAGGACGCCGGGTTTTGAAGCAGTAACGCAGTCGCGCGAGAGGCCGTCTCGTCACTCGGCGAGACGCCACTCGCCGTCGGACTCGGGAAGCCATCGGCGGCCACGTCCATCGAGCCACTCGCCGAGCGGCTCACCCGGCTTGAGATCGGCTCCAAAGCGCAGCACGTGACCATCGACGTCGGTGACCTGACACTCACGCGACCCCCAGGGATAGTTCGCCGGTGCGTGCCGAAGACGCGCACCGCGCGCGGCGAACTCCGCATAAAGCGCGTCGACATCGCTCGCGCTGATCCATAACCACATTCCTGACGCACCTTGGTCGCCTTCACAAAGCATGATTGCAGTGCGATCGCGGTTGACCGACGCCATTCCCCCACTGCGCCACTGCACTTCGAAGCCAAGCTGCGCGACATAGTAATCGATGCTTGCTTCGAGATCGGCGACGCGGAGAATCGGAATCGCTTTCCCCGTCTTGCCGCGTTGGGATGCCACCGTGGTTTGCGTCGAATCAGTCACGTGACATTTGCCTGTTGCGATCTAACGATTTGCGGACTTGTTTCGCCGGGACGTATGTCGCCTTCACTGCGCCTTCGTTGGCGACTCGCACAATATCAGAGGGAACGCCTTCGGATCATCCACCGCGACAGTCAGCAGCCGAGGAGGACCCGAGGCCGGGGTGATTTCTGAGACGTGAACAATGACGTCTCTTTGGGCGTAGAGCCAGCTTCGGATTTCGCCAGCCGGAGATGACCCTGGAGCACACTCGACCCCGGTTAGCCCTAAAGCTCGGAGCGCGGACGAAATTGAATCGACGATCGCACCAGCGTTCGCTGCGCTTTTCGTTTCCCGGGTGAGTGTGATTGCCCGCACATGATGTTCTTTATCGCGCTGAGCGACTAGGCGTCCCCGATCACTACTCTTCCATTCACAATAGTCTCCGTTCTGAAACCAGATGGATTCTCCTTCTGGGGGCGTGAGACCACACAGCGGTGCGCGCCATTCGCCTATCAGGAACGATGTGACTCGCCCTATCGCTGAGCCGTCGGCGATCCCGACCGAATCAGGGATTGCTGTAGACTGTGCGCTGCTCGACTGGCTCCAAACACCGAAGGCCGAGAGCGCTATCGCAAGCGTCAATAAAGTGAGTCGCATTGGTACCTGGCCGTTTCACATGGGTACAATTTCGGCGCTGATAACCTGATCAACTCGCCACTTCCCGTTTTTCCGAACCAGCCAGTATGTCGTCTCGTATTTGACGAACTCACCACCCATAGTAAGGCAGCGATCCCCAGCTGCGCATTTCGGAATGAACTGTCGGCACGAGCTCGATAGCGTCGCGACAGCCCTA
>DASQPS010000317.1:0-3596 GCA_035643845.1 Gemmatimonadaceae bacterium
CGGCTGGAAACTGTGCTTCGTGGACCAGTATATCGACGCCCGTCGCCTGCTTTATCAGCTCCTCACTCGGCCGCGTGTCGCCGGAGATGACGATGCTTCGATCCGGTGTGTCTATGCGATAGCCAAAGGCGTCGCGCCACGCACCATGGTTCACTCGAAACGCACGAATGCGGACGCCGCCGCTGTCGTACACCACCCCGGGCTGAATCTCGTGAACCGTAACGCGATATCCGCCTGGCGGAGCACGCTCCAGCCCTGTCGTCCGAATGCGAATGTCTTCACTCATCGCCGCGTAGAAGTGATCCACCATATCGCGCAACCCCGGAGGTCCATATAAGCCGAACGGTGTGGAGCGCCCAAAGATCCACGACGTGAAAATGAGATCGGGCAAGCCGAGCACGTGATCGCTGTGTAAATGGGTAATGAAGGCCGCAGTAACACCGTTCACCGGTAACTGTGCTCCCGCGAGTCTGCGCTCAACGCCCTCGCCGACATCAAAGAGAAAGACCCGCTTGCCAACGACTACCGCGGTTGCAGGACCCATTTTCTCCGGAAGCGGCCGCGGTGTGCCGGTGCCGAGAAGAATGAGGGTTGTCTGTGCGTAGAGAGCGAACGGACACGCGACCACTGAGCAGGCAACGGCGAGCAGCTTCATTCTGGGCTCTGAGAAGGAGGCACGCCATCTTCTCACGTTAAGGTCGGGATGTCAAATACGAACCCGCGCCTATTCCGGAAGCGTCTCGCGAAATCGGAAAGTAGTCCGCGGCAAAGGCATCGCCCATGGAGTTGATTGGGGCAGTTTTCCGAGACTTTTGAGGAATGCGCCGAGATCAGTGCCAGGACTCACTTGCGTCGGCAACGACTGCGAGCGGAAGAAATCTTCCCAGTGGCCAACGATGATTTGCAACGGCTTCAAAACGGTGAGAAGGCTATCGGGCGTGTTCGAGACATTGCTCGAAGTAGCGGCGCATAAAACTGCGAGGTCGATCCGGCGATCCGCGAGGAGCTCATTGGGAGGAAAACCCAGCGGCGGCTCACTGGGAGCGTCCTGAAAATAGATTCTGAAAACGGTTTCTTTCGTAGTACCGGACAGCACGTCGATCATGAACGCGTACGGCTCGCCAAGCTTCCACTCCGCGGCCGTGTGCGGCAGGCTGTCGAGATCGGCGTCCACAGTGCCGATCGTGTATGTGTATGTCTGTTTCAAGACACGCAAAGTCGGCGCGTGACCGGCAACCAGCGCCATGAATCGATAAGCGCTATCGTCGGAGTAGTACCACCGTCCCAGCCGGCGCGGACTGCCCGCGGCTCCCAGAGAAATAGCAACGAGTCTTTCTCCACCGTTTGCACGCAGCGCGGAATCGCCCATCAGCATGTGTCGGACAGAAGGGCCGCCGTAAATTGTTGCCGACGTCGCGCGATGCGTTGCGATGTACGGGACATCCATCAGATGATCGTAATGCCCGTGCCCAACCAGAATTGCGGTGGCGCGATCCGCGGCACGCGGGAGAAATCTCTCGATTGCCTGCGTATCGGACGCGATACGAGGCGTGCTGCGCAGCATTCGCGTTATCCGCGGGCGCACCTGAGCGAAAGATGGATCGCTGAAAAATGGAGCGGTGAGAAGAACGTGGCCATCGTGTTCGATCAGGAGTCCCGAAACGCCGAGGTAGGTGACAGAGATCGTCCGCGCGGAGTCGCCACAATCCCCCGGCTGGCATCCAACCCGACCGTGCGCAGATGTCAGCGGCGTTGTGATGACAAGAGCCTGGCGCGTGCAGGCAACGGAGAGAACGACGAGGATTGCGCAGCGGTATGTTCCGCAGATCGACGCTATAGCGGCAATCGCGTCAGCTAAGGCCTGCCTTGCTAATTTCACGGCTTCCCGTCTCGAGACGAAGTGTCGAGCACACACTTTCAACCAGTTCTACACCCGAAAAAGGTTTGGACAGCAGCGGATCGTATCCAATGTCGAATCCGCTGCCGAGTAGCTCGGCATCGTTACGGTTGGATGTGAAGAGAATACGCAGTCCGGGCTTCATTCGCTTGATCTGCGCCGCCATCGCACGGACTCCTCCTCCGGGTATTTCGACATTCGCGATCAAGAGGTCGATAGGTCCGGTCTCGCTCGCCACCAATTCCAGTCCTTCAGCCGCGGTTGAGGCCTCGATGACATAAAAGGCTTGGTCCGCCAACGCTCGGTGTGCCATGTCTCGCGCGTTTGCGTCGTGCTCGACAAGGATCACCGACACTTGCGTGGCGTAAGTCATTGCGCCTGACCCTCCGCTCTCCCAGGAGCATCGAGTACGGAGCGGATCTTGGCTGCGAGCACGTCACCGCTGAACGGCTTCTGAATGTAGTTTACGCCCGCTGTGAGAATACCGTGACGGACGACTGCATCGTCAGTGTAGCCCGACATGAACAGGACTTTTCCGCTCGGTCGTAGCTCGTAGAAACGCTCGGCGAGCTGTCTGCCGCTCATCTCGGGCATGACGACGTCCGTCAACAACAGGTCGATGCGCTGATGTGTCTTGCTGGCGATCGCCAATGCGGCCCTGCCGCTGGGCGCCTCCATGACTGTATAGCCGTAGCGATTCAGGATCAGTCGAGCCGCCGCTCGAACGGCCGCCGAATCCTCAACGAGCAGGACGGTCTCAGTTCCATGTATAGGGGCGGCCGATGCCACGATCGCGACGCCGTTAGCTTCGTTCTCCGCTATAGGGAAATACAACTTGAAAGACGAGCCGCGGCCGGGTTCGCTGTACACCCAGATGAATCCATTTGCTTGCTTCACGATGCCGTAAACTGTCGCCAGGCCAAGCCCCGTACCCTTGCCCACTTCCTTGGTCGTGAAGAACGGCTCGAAGATTCGCGAGCGCGTTTCCGGCGTCATCCCGACACCAGTGTCACTTACCGCCAGCATGACGAATCGCCCAGCTACGGTTGGATAGTGCCCGCGCGTGTAATCTTCATCGAGATCTACGACTGCCGTTTCGAGCGAAAGCTTGCCACCCGTAGGCATCGCATCCCGCGCGTTTACTGCCAGGTTCATGATCACCTGCTCCATCTGACCAGGATCGATGGTGATGGAACTGCCCTGAGCCGTGAGTGTGCTTGCCAGCTCGATGTCCTCGCCGATCAAGCGCCGTAGCATCTTCTCAGCGCCGCCAACGATTTCATTGACGGACACCAGGCGCGGCTCGATCACCTGCTGACGGCTGAATGCCAGCAGCTGGCGGGTCAGAGACGCAGCGGCCTTCGATGCCTTCTGTATTTCCTCGAGATCGCCACGGCGTGCGTCATCGGGACCGAGCTCCTCGTTCATCATGTCCGTGTAAGTCATGATGACAGTGAGCAGGTTGTTGAAATCGTGTGCAACACCACCGGCAAGCCGCCCGACAGCTTCCATCTTCTGCGCCTGACGGAATTGGTTCTCGAGATTTCGTTTTTCGGTCACGTCGCGCAGCGCCGTTATCCGCGCGGGCTTGCCGTCGATGACGTACGTCCTGGCTGCCACTTCGAGCAGGAGCTTGCGCCCGCTGCGATGAAGTCCCTCGAACTCGTAGATTCCGTCGATCCCCGCGGCCATTTGAGTG
>DASQPS010000318.1:0-7268 GCA_035643845.1 Gemmatimonadaceae bacterium
AACTTCGGAATCGCAATCGCGGCAAGAATGCCGATGATGACGACCACGATCAGAAGCTCGATAAGGGTAAAGCCCTTTTTGTTGCTCATTGTTGTTTCTCCTTGAGCGCAAGGAATTCCTTGCGAGTCTATTGTCTTCTCGTAAGGAAGACGGGGCGCCGGAAAGCGACGCAACGCCCCTCTATTGGCAATGCGGGATCCAGAATTATGGGCGCAGGTAAGTCGCTGTGTATCAACAACTTGGCGGCGGTTCATGACGATTTTGTAGAGTTATGGGCGTTGCACTTTGCAGGAGACCTTGCAGAGTGCATGGGTCGGTACCGACGTATCCAGGTCGGTACCGACAGGGTTTGTACGGAAGCGGGCCTCGAGCTTACCTGCCGCGACAGCTGCGGCACCCGGGCTAGGAGTTTGGATACATCGTCAAAGAGCCGCGTTTGTGTTGACGTGCTCCGATGCGGAGAGCTAATCTAGGCTCCCACTCCGCCCGGAGATCGCATGAGATCGTCATTTGTCTTCTTCGCAGTTCTCTTCGGAGCAGCACCAGCTGCACGCGCGCAGAGTTCAGCGCTATCCGACACTCTTCAGCAAATGGAACGGGCTTCCTGGGTCGCATGGCAGAACCACGACGGCAAATTCTTCCAGCAATTTCTCTCCGACGATCACGTCGACTTGGGCGCGTGGGGCGAAGCCAACAAAGCCGCCGTCGTGCAGTACGTCGCGAGCGGAGCGTGCAAAGTAAGTAGCTACGCCGTCGACAAGTTCAAAACGACCCAGCTCGCGCCCAATGTGATTCTACTGACGTACCACGCCGCACAGAACTCGGCGTGCAATGGTGGAAAAGTGCCGAGCCCTGTTTGGGTGAGCTCGCTATTTGTGAAACACGGAGGACGTTGGCTAAATGCGACGAACCAACAGACGCCTGACCTGAGCGGCTCCTAGGTCGGACTGGACAACATCCCGTCGATTCGCCAGTTCTAGTCATGTCGAACCGGCTGCCCGTGCTCCTCGCCGTCGCTCTGAGCATTTGCTCTGCCCCACTCTGCGCGCAGAGTTCTCCCGCCGCGAGCCTGCCCCGGTCAGCACCGGCCTCGCGGACGCAGATTGCCGGGATCGTCTTCGACAGTTTGAACGCGCGCTACCTCGCCCATGCCGAAGTCATTGTCGAGGGCTCCAACCGGAGCGTCCTCACTGATTCACTCGGCAGATTTGTCGTCGACACCCTGCCCCCCGGCATCTACCAGGTCGGAGTGTTTCATCCAATTCTCGACACGCTCGGAATCTCGCTCGCGACCCAACCATTTCGGCTCGGTCCTGACAGCGCCACTACTATAGTGTTGGCAGTTCCATCGGCGCGAACACTCGCGAGGGACGCATGTGGGAGACGTGAGAGAGGAAACGAATCCGCCATTGTAGGCAGAGTTGTGGACCCGGAGACTCTGCAACGGGTTCAGCGCGCGGAGGTATCCGTTGCGTGGCGCGAGATTCAGACGTCGCAGTCTCCGGGCCTGGTCGAGACTCCTCGAATCGTGCGTGACACCACCGACTCGCTCGGCGAATTCAAGCTCTGTGGATTGCCCAGCTCGTTGAACGCGTCGCTGCAGGCGCGTCGTGGCGCCACCTTCACGGGTGAGATTCCCGTCACCTTGGGCGATCGTCCCGTTGAGCTGGTCGTGCGAACTGTGATGCTCTCTGTCTCCGGCGACGTCGCTACAACCGGTAGCGCCAAAGTGTCGGGGACGGTAGTGCTCGAAGGAAACGAGCCAAAGGCAGGAACTCGAGTCGAGCTGGCTGGAACCGACGTCGTTTCGATTACCAACGATAGAGGAGATTTCGCCATGACCGGGCTGCCGTCCGGCAGCAGAGTGCTCGTGGTGCGTCGCCTCGGTTTCGCCGAGGCATTGGTTCCCGTCGATCTATCGTCGCGCACGGCGCGCAGAGTGATGATCGCGCTTCCCAGGCTCGTGGCGAGGATGGATCCTGTGCTCATTCAGGCGCGCCGAAACGCGGAGCTCGACAAGATCGGGTTCAATCAGCGCCGCAAGACAGGATTCGGATACTACATCACCCCCGACCAGCTCGACAAAGTGCGGCCAACATTCGTCACCGACATTCTGAAGACAGTCCCGGGCATGCGTGTATTGCCCGGACTGCACGGTGACGTGGTGTTCAGCGCGCGCACGCTCGGCGCCGGATGCATGCAGTACTATCTCGATGACATTCCGTACCAGGAGATACACCCGGGCGACATCAACACGCTCGTTGCCGCGAATGAAGTGAGGGCGGTGGAGGTCTACCAGGAGACGATGGTTCCCCCCGACTACGTGAAGGGAGGGACGTCGTGCACGACGGTGCTGCTGTGGACGAAATTCAAACTCAGGAATTAAGCGACAACATTCACATTTGAAATGAATAATTCTCGGCTGTCACTATTCGTAACGCTTGTTGCATCGGTTCTTCTTTCTGCCTGCGCTCCTCCGCCCGTTCGCCAGCAGATCCGGCTCGTTCCGACTTCCTTTCTCGTGCGAAGTCGGCCCCAGAGCGTCGGAATGTCCGCCGATCTCAATGCGCGACTCGATTCGATCGTCGCGGCCGGCATTGCGAACGGCGCCGCGCCGGGCGTTGCGCTGGCGGTGGGCCGATACGGTCGCCTCGTTCATCTGCGCGGTTACGGGCACATTGATGTGCCCCCTGATTCGCCGCCTGTGACCGACTCGACGATGTTCGACATGGCTTCGCTTACCAAAGTCGTCGCAACGACGACGGCTGCGATGATTCTCGAGGACGAAGGCAAGCTGAATCTCGACGCGCCCATCAATACCTACCTTCCTGAAATCACCGATACAGCTAAGGCGAAGATCACCGTTCGCATGATTATTACGCACAGCGGAGGGTTCGAGGCGTTTGCTCCGCTTTGGAAGGATTTCCGCGGACGCGCGGAGTACCTCGCGCAGATCAACGCGCGCCCACTCGCGTACACGCCCGGCGACAGCACCGTTTACAGCGATTGGGATTTCGTTCTCATGGGGCTGATCGTCGAGCGAATTACCGGGATGCCGCTCGATCAGTATGTCGCGACTCGCATTTGGCAGCAGCTCGGCATGCGCGACACGGGATTCAATCCGCTTGCGCCCGGCGCAATTCCGCCCGACAGCGCGTGCACCGCGGGCTTTCGCGCCGACAGTCCACTACTGGCCCGCATCGCGGTCACGGAGATCGACACCGTGTATCGACACATTCACGTGCACGGCATCGTCCACGACGAGAATGCGTGCGCACTTGGAGGTGTGGCGGGTCACGCGGGTCTCTTCTCGTCCGCGCGCGACGTCGCGGTGTTTTGTCAGATGCTATTGAATGGCGGAACGTACAACGGCGTCCGCCTGATCAAGGCCGCGACAATAGCGCGCTGGACGGCGCGGCAATCTCCGAGGTCGAGTCGCGCGCTTGGGTGGGACACGCCGAGCGATCGGTCGAGCGCCGGCCATTATTTCTCGGCGCGCTCCTTCGGGCATACGGGGTTCACAGGGACGAGCATCTGGCTCGATCCCGAGCGCGGAATATTCGTTGTGCTGCTGACGAACCGCGTGGACCCGACGCGCGCCAACATGCGGGAGGAGCCGCTGCGTCGCGACATTGCGGACGCTGTGGAGGCGTCGATACTCGATGCGCCGCTTATCGAGTGGTTGCCTCCACGGTAGGACGCGCGATCCTGAGATCGCGGGGCGCCCTGAGACGAGGTAAGCAGTGCGCCGTGGTGGTGTGCTTGCTACTCGCATCACCGACTGCGGGACAGGCGCAGGACTGGATGCTCGGGCCGTTTACCAAGCCAAGCGGTGTGAATCCGATCATTACGCCGAACGCGAAATCGACTTTTCTCTCGCCGATGACGGACAGCGTCGTGAGGTGGGAGGAACTCGCGACCTTCAATGCAGGCGCGGCGGTGCGCGCTGGAAAGGTCTACCTGTTATATCGCGCCGAGGACGCGAGCGGAAAGAGCGACATCGGATTCCACACGTCGCGAATCGGATTGGCGGAGAGCGGCGACGGTCTTCATTTCGTGCGACGCCCGGCGCCTGTGCTTTATCCCGACAAAGATCTGCAGGCGCGCTACGAATGGACGGGTGGTGTGGAAGACCCGCGCGTCGTAGAGGCGGAAGACGGGACTTATGTGATGACCTATACCCAATGGAATCGCGACGTCCCCCATCTTGCGATCGCGACGTCCAAAGATCTCGTGCACTGGGATAAGCACGGGCCCGCGTTCGCGCGCGCGGACGATGGAAGGTACCTGCGTTCGGAGACCAAGTCGGGCTCCATTCTTACTCGACGCATCGACGATCGCCTCGTTGCGACGAAAGTGAACGGCAAGTTCTGGATGTACTTCAACGTTCCGGACATCCTGATCGCGACGTCGGACAATCTGATCGACTGGACTCCACTCGCGGACAGCGATGGGAAAGCGCTCAAGGTGTTGTCGCCACGCGCGGGCTACTTCGACTCGTGGCTCGTCGAGGCAGGCCCTCCAGCGATTCTTACAGAGCGCGGTATAGTTCTGGTCTACAACGCCGGCAACAGCGGAAGATTCGGCCAACCCGGACTGCCGGAGAGAGTATACACTGCGGGTCAGGCACTTTTCGACGCGCACAATCCGATCAAGTTGATCGCGCGTTCCGACGAGCCATTCATCAAGCCGACAGAGGCATACGAAAAAACCGGACAGTACAAGGATGGGACGACGTTCGTCGAAGGGCTGGTGCCGTTCAATGGTCGGTGGTTCTTGTACTATGGGATGGCTGATTCACGAGTAGGCGTGGCGGTGTCTCGATAAGGGCGCGACTTCAGGAGCCCGGCGCGATGGTGCTGTCCAATCTCGACGACGCGCACCGCTCCTCCCTACATTAGAGCGGGTTATCGCGGGAGGATCAGACGTCCGACCTCAGGGCTAATCTCGAGCGCGCTCTAGGCTCGAACTACGCCATCGAGCGCGAGCTCGGCGGTGGAGGGATGTCGCTGGTGTACGTCGCCAGCGACAAAGCTCTTGGCCGCGAAGTCGTCATCAAGATCCTGATGCCCGAGCTCGCCGTCACGCTGAACATCGAGCGCTTCACCCGCGAGATCAAGCTCGTCGCGCGGCTGCAGCAGGCGAACATCGTTCCCGTGCTGACCGCAGGTGCCGTCGGCGCGCTTCCGTACTACAGCATGCCGTACATCGACGGACTCACGCTCCGTGAGCGCATCAAGAACGGCCCGCCGCAGCTCAAGGAATCGGTCCGCATACTCGGTGACATAGCGCGCGCTCTCGAGTACGCGCACGATCACGGTGTCGTGCACCGCGACATCAAGCCGGAAAACGTGCTGCTCTCGGGCGGGACTGCCGTCGTCACCGATTTCGGAATCGCAAAGGCCATCAGCGCGGCCAAGACCCAGCCCGTTGGACCAACGCTCACGAGCGCCGGCACTTCCCTCGGAACGCCAGGTTACATGGCGCCCGAACAGGCCAGTGGGGATCAGATCGACGCGCGCGCCGACATTTACGCGTGGGGCGTAGTCGCCTACGAGCTGGTTTCCGGCGTACATCCCTTCGGCGGAAAGAAAACCGCGCAACAATTGATTGCCGCGCAAATCGCTGAGAAGCCGCGGCCGATCGCGGAAGTGCGGCCGGTGCCGGAGGCGCTCGCTTCTCTGATCATGCGATCGATCGAGAAGGATCCCGCTGCTCGACCTCAGTCCGCGGGTGAGCTCTTGAAGATGCTGGACGATTCCGCATCCACGGTAGCTAGAAGCCGCAGCTGGCTGGTAGCGCCGGCGGTGGTGACGATTGTGCTCGTCGCTGCACTCCTCTTTCGCGACCGAATCGGCGGCTCGGCTCATTTCGCGTCGCCTGCGGCGGATGCGCCGGCGACGATCAGCACGCTCGCCGTTCTGCCGTTCGCCAACACCAGCGGTAACTCACAGGACGAATATTTCTCGGATGGCATGACCGACGAACTGGCGCGCGCGCTGTCCAGGGTTCCCAGTCTGCGCATTGCGTCGCGGACATCGTCGTACGCGTTCAAGGGTAAGGCAGCACCAGCGCAGCAAATTGGGCGGACCCTCAACGTTAGTGGATTGGTCGAAGGCACGGTGCGTCGCTCGGGAAATCGTTTGCGTGTCACCGCACAGCTCACGGATGCGAGGAGCGGACTCGTCGTCTGGACGGATGGGTTCGAGAGACCTGCTGCCGACGTTTTTCAGGTTCAGGATGACCTCACGAAAGCAATCGTGACTGAACTCACGCCAGCTTTGAGCGGGAGTCGCGCCGGATCCGTTGCGGCCGAGAGTCGAGGCACAACCAATCCTGAGGCTTATGATCTGTACCTGCGCGGGCGCTTCGAATGGAACAAGCGCGACCTCAATTCGGTTCTCGAAGGAGTTCGCGACTTCGAGCGCGCTATCGCGAAAGACTCTTCGTTCGCCCGCGCGTACGCCGCGCTCGCGAGCAGTTATGTAATTCTCCCACAGACCGGTGGTTACGATCGTTACCCGATCCGGGAAGCTCTCGCGCGCGTTCGCGCCGCGTCATCGCGCGCCCTGGCTTTCGACAGCACTCTGGCCGAGCCTCACGCCGCGCTTGCTCTGGCGCTCAACTCCAACTGGCAATGGGCGCCGGCGCAGCAGGAGTATCTGCGCGCGATTGCACTGGGCCCCAACTATCCGACCGCGCACCAGTGGTACGCGTTCTGGCTGCAGGACGTCGGGCGGCCCGAGGAGGCTCTCGCCGAAATCGAGCGAGCTCGAGCGCTGGATCCGTTGTCTCAGGTCATCGCCGACAATTTGTGCGAGCGCAGTGCGATCGTCGGGAGGCCGCAGCTCGGCGCGCAAGCGTGTAAGGAGGCGCGCGATGCGAACCTCTTCGACGGGAATGCTCTTGCCGAAATGCTGCGTGGCCAATTCGATTCCGCCGCCGCCGACTGGAAGCGAGCGCGCGTTCCCCGGTCTGCGAAGGGTCTCGCGGCCTACTCGCTTGCACGCGCAGGACATCGCGGGGAGGCGATGGCGATGCTCAAGGACTTGCAGCAGAAGGGAGACAAGGAGCCGCTCAACGTTTCGCTGGCCTATCTCGGGCTCGGCGATAAAGAAAACGCGCTCAAGTGGCTGGATCGTGCGGTCGATCGCCACGAGGACACTCTCACCGATTATGCGACTCCGGTTTCAGGGATGATACTGGCACCGCTGCGAGGGGATCCACGGTTCCAGAAGATCATTGATAAGATGGGGCTGACGCAGTAT
>DASQPS010000319.1:0-4088 GCA_035643845.1 Gemmatimonadaceae bacterium
GCGGCTCAGGTTGCCGCGGACACCGTCAGGCAGGTGATGTGGGATTACTGCGGCATCGACCGTAGCGCCAAGGGTCTGAGAACGGGCCACGCCAGACTCACTGAGATCGAATCGAGACTGCCCGAAGGCGCGACCGAGGAGCAGAACATGGTACAGACATCGCTGCTCATCGCCGATGCGGCGTTGTTGAGGAAGGAATCGCGTGGTGGGCATTACAGAAGCGACTTCCCGCGCGCGAAACGCAAATGGAGCGGCAGGCACATCGAATGGTAGATCGACTGACGGAAGAGTACGCGGAGCTGCACGAGGAGATCAGGCATCTCGCGCGCGTGAGAAACGCGGTGATACTCGCGCACAACTACGAGCGCGCGGAAGTGCAGGATGTCGCCGATTTCGTTGGCGATTCGCTCGGCCTGAGCCGTGAGGCGGCGAAGACAAAAGCCGAGGTGATAGTGTTTTGCGGAGTGCACTTCATGGCCGAGACGGCGGCGGTGCTCTCACCACAGAAGACGGTGTTGCTGCCGGATCTTGCGGCGGGCTGCTCGCTCGCGGCGACGATTGACGCCGATCAGTTGAGGCATTGGAAAGAGGAACATCCGGGCGCGGTAGTAGTGTCGTACGTGAACACGACGGCGGAAGTGAAGGCCGAGAGCGACTATTGTTGCACGTCAGGAAACGCGGTCGAGATCGTGAACTCGATTCCGGCGGAGAAGGAGATCCTGTTTTTGCCGGACATGTTTCTTGGAGCGCACGTCCGGAGGATCACAGGGCGGACGAACATGAACGTGTGGATGGGAGAGTGCCATGTGCACGCGGGAATCGACCCTGAGGACATCCGGCTGCAGCGTGCGGCGCATCCCGGTGCGGAGTTTCTAATACATCCCGAGTGCGGGTGCGCCACGAGCGTCGTCGAGGCGGTGTCGGCGGGCGATGTGGATCCAGTTGGGGTGCAGATCCTTTCGACCGAAGGGATGATCAAGAGGCCAAAGATCTCGGAGTCGGACGAATTCATCGTAGCGACGGAAGTGGGGATTCTTCATCGGCTCCGGCGCGAGAATCCGAAGAAGAGATTTTTTCCCGCGAACCCCGATGCCGTCTGCGCATTCATGAAGGTGACGACGCTCCCGAAGGTACTCAGCTCGCTGCAGCGGATGGAGCATCGGATCACAGTCGCACCCGAGATCGCGGCGAAGGCGCGACTGGCAATTGAGAGAATGGTTTCGATCGGCGGCCAGACGCCACTCTCGCCCGTGCCTGAAGCGTCGGAAGATCCCGGAGAATGACTCATCGACGCGAGGGGGATCTCGCGGCTCACGGGTTTTTCTGGGAGGAAGGTCTCCATTTCCCGCTGACGAAAAAGGAAACGCGAGCGGTTGTTGCGGCTGCGTTGGAAGAGGACGACACGAAACACGACATCACGACCGCCGCCACCGTTTTGTCGGATCGTCGAGCGCGCTGCAGGATGGTCGTTCGCAAGGATGGCGTAATTGCTGGATTGCCGCTCGCGGCGGAGGCGTTCGAACAGCTCGATCGCAAAGTGACGATCCGCATCGACCGCGACGACGGGAGCAGGGTGAAGGCGAATACGCCGGTGATGTTTCTGTCCGGCCACGCGCGTGCAATTTTGTCGGCCGAGCGAGTTGCTTTGAACTTCGTGCAGCATCTGTCGGGGATCGCGACCCTTACGGCTGCTTTCGTCGACGCGGTTAAGGGCACAGGCGCGCACATTCTCGATACCCGGAAGACGATTCCCGGTTTGCGACTGCTCCAGAAATATGCGGTGCGTGCTGGCGGCGGTTTGAACCATAGGATGGATCTGGCGGCGGCCGTGTTGATCAAGGACAATCATCTCGCGGCGGTCGAGGGCGAGATTGGAATTGCGGTTGAGCGAGCTCGCGCAGTGGGGCCGGCGGGAATCAAGGTGGAAGTGGAATGTGATACGCTCGAGCAAGTCGGGGCGGCGATCGAGGCCGGTGCTGACGTGATACTGCTCGACAACATGCGGCAGAAAGATCTGCGCGAGGCCGTCAAGCTCGTGGATGGGCGCGCGGTGACGGAGGCATCAGGCGGCGTTACGCTCGAGAGCGTGAGAAGGATCGCCGAGACGGGGGTGAACTGGATTTCTGTCGGCGCGCTTACGCATTCTCCGCCGGCCCTGGACGTTGGGTTGGATTTTGATTGACCTTCAAATCGGCGGTCGTAGCGAGCGGAGGAGCGCGAGCGCAGCGCCGGTCACCGAAACGTGCGATGTTTGCGGATCGACGAACCTGAAGGAGATCAAGTGCAAGTTGATCTGCCTGAATTGCGGGACGATTCTGAGAAGCTGCTCTGACCTGCTCGGATAGGATTATCTAAATCGCGCATCATCCCAATCACCACTATCTCATTCAGGCACCACCGAGGCTCAAAATGGATCGCAGAAAATTTGTAAGCGTTGGCGCTGTCGCCGGAACGCTGGCGTTGCGTGGGAAACCACTGATCGCTGAATCGATCCGAGTTGTCGACAGAGCGGAGAAAGCGCGTGAAGACAAACAATTCTCGATTGCGCCATTCGAGCTCGAAGAAGCCACAGTCGCGGACCTTCAGTCGCGAATGGCGTCGGGGCGAATGTCGTCGCACGCGATCACTCAGGCTTATCTCGAGCGGATCGCCGCGCTCGATAGAAAAGGTCCGACTCTTCGCCATGTGATCGAGGTAAATCCCGATGCGCTTGCGATCGCTGATGGTCTCGATCGCGAGCGAAAGGCAGGGAAGACGCGCGGGCCGCTGCATGGGATTCCGATCGTGATCAAGGACAACCTGGATACAGCGGACCGCATGATGACGACGGCGGGGTCGTTAGCGCTCGAGGGATCAATCGCCCCGCAGGACTCGACCGTCGCCGCCAAGCTCCGCGCAGCTGGCGCCGTCATACTTGGCAAAACGAATCTCAGCGAGTGGGCGAATTTCCGGTCGTCGCATTCCACCAGCGGCTGGAGCGGGAGGGGCGGCCAAGCGAGGAATCCGTACGTGCTCGACCGAAATCCGTGCGGCTCAAGCTCAGGCACCGGCGGCGGCGTATCAGCGAATCTCGCCGCGCTCGGCATCGGCACCGAGACCGATGGATCCATAGTGTGCCCGTCATCCGCCAATGGACTGGTGGGAATCAAGCCGACACTTGGCCTGGTGAGCCGAGCGGGGATCATTCCGATTGCGCACAGTCAGGACACTGCTGGCCCAATGGCGCGTACCGTCCGTGACGCCTCGATCCTCCTCGGCGCGATTGCGGGCGCCGATCCGCGCGACTCAGCGACTGCAGGGAATACCGGAAAAGTCGAAGCAGACTATACGAAATTCCTCGATGCCAATGGATTGCGCGGAGCGAGAATCGGAGTGGTGCGCAAATATCTCGGCTTCAACGAAGCCGTGGATGCGTTGATGAGCGATGCGATCGACGTGATGAAGCGACAAGGCGCCGTGATCGTCGATCCCGTCGAGCTCGCCGCCGATCCGGACGATGAATTCACTGTCCTGCTTTACGAATTCAAGGCGGACCTCAATGCATATCTTGCCGGACTGGGTGCGAAGGCGCCCGCGAAAACCCTGGCGGACATCATCGCGTTCAACGATCGCAACAAGGATCGGGAGATGCCGTTCTTTGGGCAGGACACGATGATCAAGGCGGAGGCGAAAGGTCCGTTGACGGAGAAGGCGTACATCGACGCGCTGGCGAAGAACCTGAAACGCTCCCGCGACGAGGGCATCGACACGACGATGAGCAAGAACAATCTCGACGCGTTAGTCGCGCCGACGGGCGGACCTGCGTGGCTCACCGATCTCGTAACGGGAGATCATTTCACCGGTGGCTACTCGACAATGTCCGCGGTGGCCGGCTATCCGCACGTCACGCTTCCGATGGGGTTCGATCGCGAGTTGCCCGTGGGATTGTCGTTTTTTGGCAAGGCGTACGCTGAGCCCACGTTGATTCGGCTCGCGTATGCGTACGAGCAAGCGACCAAGCACCGGCGCGCGCCGCGGTTCATTCCTAGCTTGGCCTTATAGGACCGTTGGGCTCGAGTTCTCGCCGGTGCGTCGGAGGGGTCGGGGCG
>DASQPS010000320.1:0-2633 GCA_035643845.1 Gemmatimonadaceae bacterium
CCATCGATGTTCATGAGCACGTCTCCCGCATCGCGCGCGTCGAAATTAGCGATGGAGCCGGAGCACTGCTTGCTAGCTCAGCGAATGGGCGCGAGCGACCGCGCCGGAGGAGCGTAAGTCGACGGTGAGCGTGGTTCAAAAATTGGACTTGCCACCTATAGATATCGATCCCACCTTCAGGCCATGACCACCTACGGTCAGTTTTGTCCCGTGGCCCTCGGTGCTGAGATCTTCGCCGAGCGCTGGACGCCGCTCATTCTGCGCGAGCTGCTCAGCGGCGGCCGACGATTCTCCGATATCCACCGTGGGGTCCCAAGGATCTCCAGGAATCTCCTGACGCAGCGCCTCCACGCGCTGCAGCACAGCGGAATCATTGAGCAGATTCCCGCGCAGAGGGGACATGGCCAGGAATATCGGCTGACCGTTGGTGGTCGCGAGCTTGGTGTGGTCATCGATGCCCTGGGCACGTGGGGATACCGATGGGCGAGCAAGGACCTCCGCGACGAACACCTCGACCCCGATTACCTCATGTGGACGATGAGAAAGCTGATTCGGGTCGACACGCTTCCCGATCAACGCGTCGTTCTGCTCTTTCGTTTCCGTCGCTACTCAGACCGACTCTACTGGCTCGTCCTCCACCGGCCAGATGTCGATCTCTGCGTCTTCGATCCCGGTTATGAGGTAAGCCTGGAGATCGAAGCCAGTGTCGAGTCGCTCGCTCGGGTGTGTCTCGGTCAGCTCGCCGTGTTGCAGGCTATGCGCGATGGGACCGTCGAGGTGCATGGCGCGCCACACTATCGTAAGGCATTGTCGAGTTGGCTCGGCGTAACACACTTTGCCGACACGGCCAAAACCAGCGCTACCTCTCGATGACCGTTTGACGGTTCATTTTTTGGTCTGTTCGCCGTCTGGCGTCCGGATCTACTCTCCTCCCGGCGGATTTCCGCACAATCACCATGAGGGAGGAGAACATGAACGCCCACACCGAAAGTCTTTTGCCGGCGCCTGGAAATCACCAGGGAAGGCACACGACCTGGAACAAGCTCACGGTATTACGTGCTGCCATAATCGGCCTGTTGGTCACCGCTTGCGCGGACAATGGCGGCCCCCCCGCGGTAGGACCGGATGCGGCGGTCAGAGGTCAAGCCGGCGTCCATAACTCGAACGGCGCAACATCCACGGTCGCGGATTTCGGTCCGGCCGTGCCAATGGCCTACTACGACCTGTCACTCCGATTCACCAAGCTGACGGCGGGCTTCACGCCACCCATACAAGGGCGGGCCTATGGATACATGGGTATCGCTCTCTACGAGGCACTCGTCCGAGGCATGCCCGACCACCGCTCGATCGCGAGTCAATTGAATGGTATCGGTCCGCTTCCTGAAGCTACAGGAATTCCTTACAGCTGGCCGCTCGTCGCCAACGCAGCGATGGCGGAAGTGATGCGCGGACTATGGGGCGATCAGACGGCTCGGGCCGCGGACAACATCGCTGAGCTGAACACGCTCGAGGCGAGTCTTGCGTCGCAGTACAGCGTCGGCGTGCCGCCAGGAATCGCGAAGCTGTCGAGCGACTTTGGTCGCTCCGTCGGTGCCGCGGTGTTCGCGACATCGCGCGACGACGGCGCCGATCGAAGCTACCTGAGGAATTTCCCCGCGTCGTACGTCCCACCGACCGGCCCGGGATTCTGGGTGCCACTCCCCGGACAGGTCGCGCTCCAACCTACCTGGGCGACAACGGTCGGGACCCTCGCGCTGTCCAATGCTGCTCAGTGCAACCCGGGCCCGCCGCCAGCGTACTCCGAGGATCACAACTCTCAGTTCTACAACGAGGCGAACTACGATTACCAGTTGTCGCAGAATCTTACGCAGGAGCAGAGAACGATCGCGTTGTATTGGGCGGATGGTACCGGAACATTTTCCGGGCCCGGTCATTCGCTCGCGATCGTCGGTGAGATCCTGACGCAGCAACACGCCAATCTCGCCCAGGCCGCCGAAGCGTACGCGCGCGGCGGCATCGCGAACGCCGATGCGATGACCGCTATCTGGCAAGCCAAGTTTCAGTACAACCTGATTCGGCCAATCACTTACATCCGACGCGTGATCGATCCAAGCTGGACGCCACTTCTCGTAACGCCGCCCTTCCCCGAATATGTATCAGCGCACTCGGGTCAGTCGGCTGCGGTGATGGCGGAGCTCGAATCTCAGTTCGGCACCAACGTCCCATTCGTCGATCACGCCCACGATGCGGACGGCTTTGCGCCGCGCTCCTACGACCACATCTTCGCTGCCGCCGAAGAAGCGGGAATTTCGCGGTTGTACGCCGGAATCCACTTTCAGTCGGGAAATCTCAAGGGCAGGGCGCTCGGGCAATGCGTTGCAGCACGAGTGAGCTCATTGAGCTGGAGGCGCTGAGTCCGCGCTGTGGGCGAATAGTTAGAGATCGAGAAGAGCCAGAAACCGGGCTGTGCTTGCAGCTCGGTTCTGGCTCCTTGCAACTGTCGTCGCGCTGAGACAAGTTGGCGCGATAACAGGAGCAGGTCATGGCGAAGAAGCAGCCGCGAAGGAAATCGACGAAGAAGCAGGCCCGAGGGAAAGCGACGAAGCAGCGGGCGCGAGGGAAATCGACGAAGA
>DASQPS010000321.1:0-7841 GCA_035643845.1 Gemmatimonadaceae bacterium
GCTTCTATTTCAGGCGAGCGGCGGGCGAAGATTTGCCCTGGTGGTGAAATTGGTAGACACGCCATCTTGAGGGGGTGGTGCCGAAAGGCATAGCGGTTCGAGTCCGCTCCAGGGCATACAAAGCCTCTAAGCTTGCTGGTGGAAAGGAGCCGTATCCGCCAAGCAAGTCGGGATATGGCAGCACGTAAACTTGCCACAGTAGCTCAGGGGTAGAGCACCCGATTCGTAATCGGGCGGTCGTGAGTTCAATTCTCACCTGTGGCTCCTCGCACTTCCGAACGTTGTCTCACGGCTCGCCTCCACTCCTTCGAGCCCGTTCTGTACGCTCGCGCCGCCCAGCCGCATGAGCCCTGACGTCACGCGCCAATCACCGCACAAATGGATCGTTGCCGGAACCGTCCTCACCGGAACCATCATGGCGGTGCTCGATTCCAGCATCGTCAACGTCGCGCTGCCAGACATGTCAGGCACCATCGGCGTTACGATCGACGAGATCACCTGGGTTGTGACAGCGTACATCCTCGCCCAGGTGATCATCATGCCGATCACGGGACTTCTCGCGTCGCGCTTTGGACGAAAGCGGTTCTACATGACGAGCGTGCTGCTCTTCACCATTTCGTCGATGGCGTGCGGCCTCGCGCGCAGCCTCGGGCCAATGGTCGCCGTGCGGGTTCTTCAGGGTTTGGGTGGCGGCGTTCTGCTCACCGTCTCGCAGGCAATTCTTCGCGAGAGCTTTCCGCCCGAGGAACAGGGAATCGCGATGGGCCTCTACGGGCTCGGCGCAGTCCTCGCACCGGCGTTCGGTCCCACGTTGGGCGGGTGGATCACCGATCAGTATTCATGGCCCTGGATCTTCTACATCAACGTACCGATTGGCGCGATAAACCTCCTTCTCGTCAGTCGCTTCATCGAAGATCCGCCGTACCTGGTGCGTGAAAAGGGCTACATCGACTGGCCGGGTCTCGGCCTGCTGGTGACGGGGCTGGGTGCTCTGCAGCTGATGCTCGAAGAGGGCGAGCGCAACGACTGGTTTCAGTCGGGATTCATTCTGCGACTCGCGATCGTGGCCATTGTCGGGATCGCCTTCTTCGTTTGGCGAGAATTGACCACGGATAAACCAGCGGTGAACCTGCGCATTCTCAGCAACATTTCGTTCAGCTCCGCAACAGCGTTGGGAGGAGTTCTCGGCCTGGCACTCAACGGCAGTCTCTTTCTGTTGCCCGTGTTTCTGCAGAATCTGCTGGCGTTCAACGCTATGCAGGCCGGCTTCACGATGATGCCGCGCAGTTTGGCGATGGCGGTCCTGATGCCGATAGGCGGGCGCTTTTACAACCGATTGGGCCCACGCGTGCTCGTAGGCGGAGGATTGCTCATCGCCGGCGTCGGGTTCTACACGATGTCGAAGCTAACCACGAACGTCGGCTACTGGGATTTGTTCTGGCCGCAGTTGTGGCAGGGAGTGGGGTTCAGCCTGATCTTCGTTGCATTGAGCACCGCCGCACTCTCTACGATTCCGAAGCCGAGGATGACGGCTGCGACGGGACTCTACAATGTCGTTCGCCAGGTGATGGGCAGCGTCGGGATTGCGATTGCTGCGACGACTTTGACCAGCAGCACGGTTCGATACAAGGCGATTCTCTCGGAGGATGCGGGCGCATCCAGTATGGCGCGACAGTGGGTCGACGCAGCGGCGGCCGGTATGATCAGCAAGGGAACGGATGCCGCGACCGCGAAAGTGCAATCTCTCCGAGTACTAGATTTACTGATCGGGCGGCAAGCCGCGGTGCTGGCCTACAACCATGTATTCGTCCTCGTTTCTGCTTTATTCGTGATCGGGTTCCCGCTCGTATTTCTGCTGCGTCGAGGGTCACCCGGGGGGGACGTCGAGATCGCCATTGATTGATGCGCAGCGGCAGGGCTTTTCGCGCAGCGCAGCGACCAGTACTTTCCGGGGATTCGCGGGCGTAATTCAGTTGGTAGAATGCCAGCTTCCCAAGCTGGACGTCGCCGGTTCGAGTCCGGTCGCCCGCTCTCTCTCTGCACGGGGGTTCGAAGTCGGTCGGCACGAGCCGTGCTTATCAGGGGTATAGTCCTCTCGCCGCCGCGACTCGTGCGCCACGTACGGTTGCGTCAAACGCATTTGGCGATAGCGCTAATCTCCCTACTTGGATTCCAGAATGCGGTCGAGCTCTCTACATAATGGCTGATAACAGACGGAGAACAGGATCCAACGGCGGCGCAATGGAGAACTCTAGCGCTGAGCTTGTGTCCGAACAGGAAGGCGCCGACGCACGGAACGTCGCTCGAGCGCCGGCCGGTATCGGACGGCAAATGGCGGAGCTCCACCGTCTCCTGGTCGAAAGCATCCAGGATTACGCAATCTTCGCACTGGATCCGGACGGCTACATAATGAGCTGGAACGCCGGGGCGCAGCGGTTCAAGGGCTACACGGAAGACGAGATCATAGGAAAGCACTTCTCGATCTTCTATCCGCGCGAGGTCGCCGCGGAGGGATTTCCTGAGTTCGAGCTCCGAACCGCGGCCAATACTGGACGGTTCGAGGACGAGGGCTGGCGCATTCGAAAGGACGGCTCGCGTTTCTGGGCCAACGTAGTCATCACCGCCCTCCGCGACAAGGAATCCGGCAAGCTGCTCGGTTTTGCCAAGGTCACGCGCGACCTCACCGAGCGTCGCGAGGCGGAGGAAGCGCTTCGGGAAAGCGAAGAGCGCTTTCGACTGATGGTGGAAGGCGTCAAGGACTATGCGATCTTCATGCTCGACCCGACCGGTCACGTCGCGACGTGGAACGATGGGGCGGAGCGCATCAATGGTTATCGCGCCAAGGAAATTATCGGCCAGTCGTTCTCGAAGTTCTATCCTCCAGAGGACGTAGCGGCAAACAAGCCCGCTCGCGAGCTCGAGATCGCGGCGCGCACCGGCAAGTACGAAGAAGAGGGCTGGCGCGTTCGCAAGAACGGAGAAAAGTTCTGGGCGAGCGTCCTCATTACCGCTCTCCGAAACAGAGCGGGCGATCTTGTCGGGTTCGGAAAGGTCACGCGTGATCTGACAGAGCGTCGCGCTGCACAGCAACGGATGATCGACGATGCGCGACGCGTTGCATCGGAAGAAGCCGCGCGCCGTGAAGCGGAACTCCGCGAGAAGCAGCTGCGTGGGCTTGCGGCGCAACTCAAGGCGCAGGCGAAAGAGCTCGCGGCCCAGACGAAGGATGCAGAAGAATCGCGGCAACGCGCGGACGAGTCGCGCGCGAAGGCTGATGAGGCGAATCGCGCCAAAAGTCAGTTTCTGGCCGCGATGTCTCACGAGCTGCGCACTCCACTAAATGCGATCGGTGGCTACGCAGATCTGCTGTTGCTTGGTTTGTCGGGACCCGTGACTCAACAGCAGCAAGAGCAACTCGGCCGCATCAAACGAAGCCAGGAGCACCTCCTCGGGATCATCAATGACATCCTGAACTTCAGCCGGATCGAAGCAGGGCAGCTTACCTACGAAATCGGACCCGTAGTGCTCGAAGAGGTAGTAGAGTCGGTAATTCTCATGATCACTCCCCAGGCGGAGAAAAAGGGAGTTCGCTTCGAGGACGCTGGATGTCGAAGCGACATTGTCGCACGCGCGGACCGGGCTAAAGTCGATCAGATTGTGCTGAATCTTGTTTCGAACGCGGTGAAGTTCACCGAGTCCGGCGGCCTGATCACACTCTCATGCGAGGAATTTGGGAGCGATCGCGTCGTGCTGATCGTTCGCGACACCGGATCCGGCATACCGGCTGACAAACTGGACGCTGTCTTCGAGCCGTTCGTTCAGGTTGGCCGCACGCTGACTTCGACGCGCGAAGGGGCTGGGCTCGGGCTCGCTATAAGTCGGGACCTGGCGCGTGCCATGCACGGTGATATCACAGTCGAAAGCGAGCTCGGCGTTGGGTCGAAGTTCAGTTTGATCCTCCCACGCGAAGCGAGCACGTAGTACCATTCGTGCGTTTACCTTTAACTGATCTTTTTCGAGACACTTCTTCCTTGCATCTACATCTAGTCAAAGCGCTTGACGACGTCGGACACCCGATCGGCGCTACGCCCGCAGGCGACGTCGGTCACGACGTTCAGTTCTACAAGAGCGATGCATACCTTACGAGCGTGGTGGCCGATTTTCTCGCGGCGGGAGTTCGTGTGGGGCAGCCGCTCATTGTGATCGCCACCGCACCGCATCGCATCGCGTTCGCAAGGGAATTGCGGTCCCGCGGTCTGGACATCGATGAGATCCTCAGTGGCAGGGAAGCAACGTGGCTCGATGCGCGCGAAACCCTTGCCGCATTCATGGAGGCTGGGCATCCGAACCCTGAGCTGTTCAACGCGACAGTCGGAAGCGTGTTCGACGCGGTGCTGCGCAAGCGGCACTACCTCGTCGTGCGTGGATATGGCGAAATGGTTGACCTTCTCGTGCAGGACGGCAACCTTGAGGGCGCGATGCTACTCGAGGGTTTGTGGAATGACCTGGCCACGAAGTACGCGTACTCTCTGCTTTGCGGATACTCGCTGGAAAATTTTCTGCACGAGGCCGGTCCACAAAACCTCCAGCGCGTGTGTGCTCACCACAACCATTCGCTTCCGCCAGAGGGTTATATCGAGGCTACCGCATAGCGGCGAGGTGAGCCCGGACGCTGCTCTGGCCCGCGGTTGACTGGAACAACAAAGCCACACGAGGCTGCGTAGTGAGGCTGTGACACAGGACGAACCGCGCGACACGAGTTTGCATCTCGCCCCGAGGGCATGGCTTCCGCTCGTGTTCGTAGTCATCGCACTCGTTCTGCTCTTCGTGACACCGCTCTTCGTCGGCAACCGAGTTCAACACGTGCGCAACGATCTCTTCGACGTGGCCGACCAGGCGAGAGTCGTTGTGAACGATTTCGAAGCCGCGTTCGCGACAGAGCTGATTGCGCTCCGTGCTCGCTCGACCAATCCGACGGCGGCAGACAGCACGACGACGAACGCGGTCAGGATGGAACGTCAACAGGAGCGTGCACTCGACTCTCTCGCGTCACAGCTCGGTCCCGACGCCGTCGAAAGAGTCGTGGTGCTGCGTGCCGCCGAACAGCGTTGGCGCGAAGCCAATTATCCCAATAAAGAAAACGGCAACTCGAAGGTGAGCAGCGATGGTGAGGACGGGCTCGCCGTATTGTCATCAGCCGAGGCCCTCGACGACTATCTGCTGCAGGTCTCCAACGTCGCGCGCGGTCGGGTGAGCAGGCTCGAGAGGATCAATCTCATTTCCGCCGCAGTTCTCGCCGCGATTGCTCTCGTTGCTGTTGCCGTCGTTTTCATGCTCGACCGGCAGATGCGTACTTTCGCCGGAGAGGCCCACTCTCGGGCCAGAAAACTGCAGCGCTCCGTCGAGTTGCGGGCGGCGCTAATCCGCGGGGTCACTCACGACATCAAGAATCCGCTCGGGGCAGCGTCAGGATATGCCGATCTCCTCGAGGAAGGGGTCGCCGGCGGAATGAATCCCCAACAGACTGAGATGGTAAAACGGTTCAAGCGACTCGTCGGGACCGCCCAGCAAACCGTGACCGAGCTGCTGGAGCTCGCTCGAGTCGGCGGTGAAGAACTTTCCGTCGATGCGCGTGACGTCGATCTCGTGGCACTCGTGCGCGATGTCGTGAGCGGATACGAAGCGGGTGCGACACAGAAGCGAATCTCTCTGTCGATCCATGCCCCCGCGAATGGCTTGCGCGCAACAACGGATCCAACGCACGTACGCCACGTGCTCGACAATTTGTTGTCCAACGCAATCAAGTACACGCCACCTGGCGGCGCGGTACACGTCGGAATGACTGCAGATGCCGAGAACGACAACCTCCAATTCGCGCGGATCAGCGTGCGCGATACGGGTCCAGGAATCGCACCAGCATATCGAGATCGCATCTTCGAGGAGTTCTTCCGAATTCCCACCACCAATCCTGATATCCCCGGAAGCGGCCTCGGCCTGGCAATCAGCCGGAGGATAGCGCGACTTCTTGGCGGAGACATTACGTTCTCCGATGCTCCGGAGCACGGATCGATATTCACCCTGGTCCTGCCGATTGCACACGTTCCAGGTCATCTCACCGCGGCAGGTAACGGCTCCGACGGCGATGATGCTCGGTACTCTCGAGAGAGTAACTGAGCGCGGCGCGACGGGTAAAGTGAAAGTGAAGTGGGTGGCGATCGCGGCGGCAATTCTCGCTGTGCCAGGATGCAGCGGCTCGAGCCAGCCGACAACCGCCATCACTCACGTGTCTGTCGTCGACGTCGTCGCCGGAGCTATCCACTCAGACAATACCGTCATCATTCACGGGAATCGGATCGTTTACGTTGGCGATGCCGTGAATGCGAATATTCCTCGTGGTGCGCACCAGATCGATGGACGCGGCAAGTTTCTCATCCCTGGTCTGTGGGACATGCATGTGCACGCCTTCATGTATGTCTTTTCGGATTTCGCGGGGCCGCTCTTGATCGCGAACGGAGTGACTGGCGCGCGGGACATGGGTTACCACGTCGACACCACGCTGCGCTGGAAGCGGGACATCGCGGCTGGTCGCGAGGTCGGACCGCGGCTCGTGGCGGGCGTGCGCGTCGACGGTCCGGTTGGGCGCGCGTCGTTCGTTAGTCACATCAAGGACGCCGCGGACGCGGCGAGGGCCGTAGACACGCTCGCCACAACCAGCACGGGCGCACGGCGCGCGGATTTCATCAGTGTCGATCCCTTGATTCCGCGTGAAGCGTATTTCGCCCTGGCGCGCGAGAGCCGAAAGATCGGAATTCCATTCGCCGGGAAAGTCCCGTACGCTGTCAGCGTCGTCGAAGCATCCGACTCGGGTCAGCGCAGCATCGAGCAGGAAGACGACTTGATGCGTGCCTGCACGACCTCAGAAGCGGTTTTTCGCGCCCAGCTTGCCGATACTGCGAACAGACGCGCCGGTGACGATCCGCTGCAGCCGCGTGCGCAAAGCCGCCAGATTCTCGCATCGTTTGACCCTGCGCACTGCAGCGCTGTGTTCGCGACTCTTGCGCGCAACCATACGTGGGTCACTCCGACTCTGGTCGCCTACCAGCCATACGCACACTCTTTTGACAGCGCGTCGACGCATCCCGAGTGGAGCAGATACGTCCCGGGAATTGTGCAAGGCGGATGGCTTCAGAAAGCCGCACCGGCGGCGCGGCCTGATTCCATCACCGTTCGGAGCTCGTTCAGCTTGGAGCGAACCGGGGCACTGAACAAAGCGGGCGTGAGATTGCTGGCAGGCACCGACGCACCACGAGCGTTCATTTATCCCGGTTTCAGTCTGCACGAAGAGCTTTCGTTGCTGGTGAGCTCCGGTCTCACACCTGCTGAGGCTCTGCGCGCCGCGACCTACAATCCCGCTGCGTATCTTGGATCGCTCGACTCATTGGGAACGGTCGAACAGGGCAAGATTGCCGATCTCGTTCTCCTCGATGCGAATCCGCTCCTAGATATTCGCAACACCAGGCGCATTTCGACCGTCATTGCTAACGGCCGAGTCTTCGATGCGGCGGCGCGAGCTTCACTGTTGAACGGCGTGCAGTCCGCACTCAAACACTGAGGTCGATTTACCTCAGGAAGCGGCCTCCATCGCTGCGACTTCGACGACCCGACGTGGGACTCGGACTTTGACGTTCCGGCGCACGAGCAGTCGCAGGCGCTTGCGGTTTTGCCGAGCGCGAACGAGCGACCACAAAGCAATGGCCCAGCTCCAGCCTGCCCACGAGACCCGGTCGCCGAGATTCATCGTGCGGAGAACCATCACTCCAACGCCAACGCCCGCCAGAGCG
>DASQPS010000322.1:0-4890 GCA_035643845.1 Gemmatimonadaceae bacterium
CGAAAGTCAGTCCGTATTGTTTCGCGAACGCGCGGATTGTCGAATCGGTGCCGGGATCGTCGATGCTCACCGCGAGAATCTTGAGGCCTTTCGGCGCGTAATCCTTGTTCAACGCTTCGATGCTCGGCATTTCTACTCTGCAGGGAAGACACCAGGTCGCCCAGACGTTGATCATCAACACTTTGCCGCGATAGTCGGCGAGGTGCTTCTCGCGCGGAATGGAATCGAGGGTGTAAGCGGTGAAGTCTGGAGCTTTCGTCCCGAGCTCCACGGGAAACAGCTCTTTGCGCAAATACCGCGTCGCGCCGTACGCGACAGCGCCCGCGATTCCAATTACGACGCACGCAATCGCGAACTGCTGACGTCCCGTCATACCTGCTGCGTGCAGCGCGCCCGAAGGACGCCGATCTCGGCTTTTGGATTCTTGGCTGCGAAGATCGCGTGGCCAGCCACGAAAGTATCCGCGCCGGCTTCCCAGACCGACTTGATGGTATCGCGGTCGATGCCTCCGTCGACCTCGAGGAAAGCCTTGCTTCCATTTTCCGCGAGAAGCTCGCGCGCGCGACGAACCTTGTCGACCGACCCTTTGATGAACTCCTGACCGCCGAAACCCGGGTTCACGGTCATCACGAGAAGCAGGTCGAGGTCGGAGATCACTTCGCTCACCGCGCTAAGCGGCGTAGCTGGATTCACGACCGCGCCCGCGCGGCAGCCGAGCTCGCGAATGCGATTGAGCTGGCGCTGGAGGTGAGGCGACACCTCGGTGTGGATCGACATCCCGTTCGCGCCGGCCGCCGCAAAGCTGTCGAAATAATTCTCGGGCTCGACGACCATCAGGTGCACGTCAAGGGAGAGTTTCGTGAGCTTTCGCACCGACTCGATCACCTTCGCGCCAAAGGTCAGGTTCGGAACGAAGCGTCCATCCATGACGTCGATGTGAATCCAGTCCGCACCGCCCGCTTCCACCATGGCGATCTCGTCGGCGAGTCTGGCCAAATCCGCGCTTAAGATCGACGGTGCAATTCGAACGCTCATGTTCCAGGAAATCCGAGGCAGGTGGTTCGCAGCTTCAGTAACGTAAGCTGTCTGGCGCCGGCGGAGGTACTGAAATGGAGGTGTCGATTTTGATTCCCGGAATTCCTGGCGGAGGAGGGAAGTGCGACACCGTGAGACTCACCGGACCTCCAGCCGCGACGGACTGCCCAGCCGCAGGGAATTGCTTAATCACGGTGTTCTCGGGTTGGATGGAGCTCGTGTCGCGCGAGATTCCGGCGACGCGCAAGCCGAGCTGCTCGATCATCGACCGCGCTTCGCCGACGCTGCGCCCGTAGAGATCCGGCAGCTGCACCGTCGCCGGTCCTTTACTCAGCACGACGTCGACGGTCCCCGGAAGCTGCACAGTCGTTCCGGCTGGCGGCGATGATGCGATCACCAGACCACGCGGTTGGTCGCCGATCTGTTCGGTGACTGTACCCATGATCAGGCCGGTGTTCTCGATGGCGATGCGCGCCTGCTGCTGGGACATGTTCGTCGTCACCGGCACCTCGGCGCTCTTCTGGCCGGCGCTCAACGCGAGCACGACCGTAGTTCCGCGCTTCTGCCTGCTACCGGCGGGGGGGTCCTCTTGCAGTACGATATTGGGCGGACTGTTCTTCGTGTATCTCGACTCGCCTTGCTGAGAGGGGAATCCTGCCTTCTGGAGTCGCGCCGACGCGTCCTCGAAAGTAGCACCGACCACATTGGGAAGAATTCCATCGTCAGGAATTACTTCGGCGGGGAAAAAGAAGAAAAAGACAACGAGGTAGGCGAGGAGAAATCCGCCGACCGCAGCTATCAGATATGGGAATGCACGGCGCGGATAGGTGCGCCAGACCATCTAGCTCACCCTGCGCAAACGCGCGGCGAATGCCCCGTCGGTTCCGTGGCGCTGAGGCAGCACGCGCAGACGTCCGCGATCGAGCAGATCGGGCGACACTGAACCTGGCGGCGGAGGCTCGAGAATCCAGCCGAGGTTGTCGGAGAGAAATGCGTCGACCTGTGCGTCGTTCTCTTCGGGCTCGAGCGAGCACGTGCTGTAAACCAGAAGTCCTCCCGGTTTCACTGCTTCGGCCGCAGCGCGGAGAATCGTCTTCTGCAAAGCCGACATCACCGCGAGATCGGAGATCCTGAGGCGCCACCTCGCGTCGGGATGTCTCCGGAATGTGCCAGTGCCTGTGCACGGCACGTCGATCAATACCGCATCGACGGGACGAACTGCTGGATGACGCGCGTCGCCGACGAACGGGTAGATGTTGGTCGTCTCGAGACGACGCTCGTTCGCGAGCAATCGCTGGAGGCGCGCGATCGACTTGTCGCCGGTCACGACGGTGCCAGCGGTGCGAGAGAGCTCCAACGACTTTCCGCCGGGTGCGGCGCAGAGATCCGCCACAGTCGCGCCGGTTGGGATGGCCGCATATTGCGTGACAAGCGTCGCCGCCGGATCCTGCACGAAAAACAATCCCTTCTTGAATGCGCCAAGCTCGGTGAGCGTGATTCCGCCAGAGATCGCAATGCTGTCGCTTACATAAGGTGCGTCGGCGACGTGAACACCGGCCGCCTCGAGCATCGCTTCGAGCTGCTCCCTTACTATTCCGTAAGGCCGCAGAACTATCGGGGCCTCGGCGTTGTTCAGAGTCAGCAGGCGCTCGGTGTCCTGCTCTCCCCAACGTTCGACCCACCGCGCGACGAGCCAGCGCGGATGCGAATGCCTGGTCGCCAGCGCTTCGACCGGATCGGTCGCAGCATATGGAACCAGCTCGTCGCGCTCGCGATCCGTTCGGCGCAAGACCGCGTTCACGAGCTTGCTGGCGCCGAGTCCGTGTCTGCGTTTCGCGAGCTCGACTGTCTGCGCGATAGCGGCGTAAGCTGGAACGCTGCCCATGTTCGTGAGCTGGTAGACGCCGAGCCGCAGGAGATCAATCACATCGGGATCGAGACGCGCAAGTCCGCCGCGAACCCGATCGGAGAGAACCGCATCGATCCAGCCGCGGTGACGCAGCATGCCGTAAACGAGCTCGCGGGTCCAGCGGCGGTCGCGCGCGTCGAGAGGAACGATCCGACGATCGAAAGATTGATCGAGGAATTCGCCGCGCCGCAAATCGACGCAGATCTCCGCAGCAACAGCGCGCGCAGCGGTGACGGCGCCCGACGAAACGGCAGTCGCGTTCATGATCCGATCATTCCAGTCGTCGGAGATGACGGCACCGCGACTTCCCGGCGCGGCATCCGTCCGGCGAGATAGGCGTGCCTTCCGGCCTCGACCGCGTTTTTCATCGCGGCCGCCATACGCACAGGGTCAGTCGCCGCGGCGATTCCGGTGTTCATGAGAATTCCGTCGACGCCCTGTTCCATCACAATGCAGGCATCGGAAGCGGTGCCAACTCCAGCGTCGACAATCACAGGCACGGTCAAGCGCTGCTTGATGGTGCGGATGGCGTAGGGGTTGAGCATGCCGAGTCCGGACCCAATGGGTGAAGCGAGCGGCATGACAGCGACGGCTCCGGCCTCCTCCAGCCGCAGCGCGCTGATCAGGTCGTCGTTTGTGTACGCGAGGACCTTGAACCCTTCGTCGGTGAGCGTCCTGGTTGCCTGAAGAAGTCCAGTGGTGTCCGGAAGCAGCGTCTGCTGATCGCCGATCACCTCAAGCTTCACCCACTCGTTGAATCCAGCCGCTCGCGCGAGCCGAGCATAGCGGATGGCATCGGAGGCGTTGTAGCAGCCGGCGGTATTCGCGAGCAGGAAAAAATGATCGGGATCGAGGTGATGAAGGATTGCTTCGTCCTTCGAGCGATCAAGGTCTACGCGTCTGACCGCGACGGTGACGACTTCGGCGCCGGAGGCTTCGATGGCGTCGATCATCTGCGCGTTCGATGCGTACTTTCCGGTCCCGACCATCAGGCGCGAGCGAAATTCTCGTCCGGCGATGACGAACGGTTGCGGATCTTCGAGCGCCGTGAGAGATGGCATAGTAGCGAGTTCGCTAGTCATCTCAGCCCCCGCCAACGAAGTGGACGATCTCGAGCACGTCGTCAGCGGCAAGTGAGGTCGAAGCAAACGAGCATCGATCGCGGAGGATCGTGCCGTTGCGCTCGACGACGACGACGCGCGGATCGAGCTCGAGCGAAGTCAGGAGATCCGTAAGCGTCCAGCCCGCTGGGATCCGCCGCTCCGTTCCATTCACACTGAGAGCGATTTCCGCTTCAACTACTTCGGTTCCCATCATACCTGTGAAAGATAGCGGCTCGCAGCAAGTTCGGAATTCTCGTCGTTCCAGATTCCTCGAATGGCGGCGACGCCGTGCGCCCCGCGATGCACCAGAGAGCGCACGTGCTCGGGCCTGATGCCGCCAATCGCGATCACCGGAAATTTCACCGCGACCACTACTTCGCTGATGAATCCGCTTTCCTGGCGCGGAACCCCGGGATGCGACGGAGTCTCGAAGACGTGACCAGCCACGCACCAATCAGCGCCCGCCTGTTCGGCGTCCACGGCTTCCGCAGGCGAGTGGACGCTGGCGCCAATTCTCAGCGCTGGAGCGATTCGTTGAACGTCGGGAACGGAAATCGATTTATGGGTCAACTGGACTCCCTGGACTCCGCACGCCAATGCAACGTCGACGCGATCGTTGACGATGCACCAGCAGCTGGTCTGCTCGTAGAGCTCGAGGAGCGCGAGCGTTATCGAGTACACAGTAGGCGAGTCGAGGAGCTGCGACCTCACATGAATCGCGCCCTTATCTCCTAAAACACGCATCACTCCCATCGCCTTTCGGAGAAATCCGGGCCTGAGCATGATCTCGTCGTTGGTGACGGCATGAATCCAGGGGAGCGCGCTCATCGGAGCTTTCGTCGC
>DASQPS010000323.1:0-13509 GCA_035643845.1 Gemmatimonadaceae bacterium
CTGTTGCACAGGCGCTGGAGCTTTTTTACGGCAAAGCAGCCCTATCGCACGCGGACGAGCTCGCGGTTCACTTCGCGCGCGCGCATTCGCCAACTCTGGGGCGCAAGGCAGTGCGATACCTCTACGCGGCAGGGCAGGCGGCGATCCAGAAATACGCAAACCGAGAAGCCGCGAACTACTTGACCGCAGCGCTCGAGCACCTCGATCGAGACCCGGAAATCCGCGATGTGTCGCGCGAAGAAATCGTGTCTACGCTGGCGCGCACTCGCCAGCGCCTGGGAGAATACGACGCCGCGATGGAGCTTTGGCGCCGCGCGGCGGAAAGCGCTCGAGAGGCCGGCCGCACCGAAGTCCTCGCGGATATCGAGCATCGGATGGGCCTGGCGTGTTACTGGAGCGGACGATACGCCGATGCGCTCCGGCACTACGAGGCCGGGCTCTCGGCCGCGGCTGCAGGCTCGGACCGCGCCACGGTCGTGCGACTCCGACTTGCGAAAGGGATTGCGCTCCAGGATCTCGGTCGCCTCGCTGAGGCACAGGCCGAGCTCGAAGCGGCGCTTGGGGCCGCAGACCAGGACGACGCACGAAACGATTCACTTCTGTCGAGGGCGCATCGCGCTTTGATGCTCCTCTACACGTGGACTGGCCCGCTCGAGCTTGCCAGAGAACACGGCAACAAGGCTATAGCTCACGCCGAATCAGCAGATCAACGAATGCTGGAATGGACCGCACATTGGGGCATGGCTCTCCTCGAGGGGGTCTCGGGCGACGCGCCAGCGTTTCTCCAGCACCTCGAGGCGAGTGACTCGCTGGCGGCGCAGATGCATTCGCCCATTCTTCCGCTCTGGTCGGCGGAGCTGCGCGTGCAGTATCACTCGGGAACCGGCGATTGGGACGCCGCGATCGAAATCGCCGAGCGTGCGATTCCGTTGGCGAAGAGTCACAATCAGCGAACGCTGCTGCCGCGTCTTTACGTGTGGTCCGGTCTGATTTATTTGTGGCGCGGTGCGGAAGAGAAGGCCAAACAATACTTCGATGAGGGCTGGAAACTCGCCGGCGCCGAGAAGGCCGGTTCGCTTGAGGGGGCGGGCGACCGCGCCCTCGATGTCCCGTCAATCGTTCCTGCGCATCTCGGAATGGCATCGTACCATCTCGCCAAGGGCGATGCCGGGGAGGCGGTTCGAGTCGGAGAAGCCGGTCTCGCCATCGCAGATCGAACGGGATACATGGTGTGGGCGCTACAGTGGCTCCTGCCGACGATAGGAGAAGCGGCGCTCACGGGTCGTCGGTTCAAGACGGCAGAAGTTCACCTTCAGAGAATGAGACGCGACGCGGGGCGACTCAATCATCGTCTCGGTCTTGCGTACGCGGACGCATGCGAGGGCCTGCTCGCAAGATTTCGCGACGGCGACCCAGCGCGTGCGATAACGCTGCTCCAGTCGGCGGTGGATCAGTTGGAGGCGCTACCGTTTCCCCCGCAGGCGGCGCGGATTCGCAGACGTCTGGCCGGGGCATTCCTCGAGGTCGGCGACCGCGACGAAGCCATGCGACAGCTACGTAAGTCGCACGACATTTTTGCGCGTCTCGGGGCGACGGTCGAGCTCGATGGCACGCGTGAAGAGATGCGCGAGCTGGGCCTCAGACCGCCGCCGAAAGCGGTCACCGAGGGCGTGGGCGGATTGACGGGAAGAGAAATCGAGATCGCACGGATGGTGGCAGCGCGCAAATCAAACAAGGAAATCGGCGGCGCGCTGCAAATATCCGCGCGCACGGTCAGCACGCATCTGTCGAACATTTTCGCCAAGCTTAGCGTGGGGTCAAGGGGAGAGCTTGCCGATTATGTAAGGGAGAGAGGCCTCTTCGAAAGTTGAAAGCTGGAGTGTACGCTTCGCCGAGTAGATTTGCTGGATGATTGATGACATTCTGGCGGAGCTGGAAGCCGACACGTCGCTGGATGTTGGTGAACAATTCGCCGCGCTGACGGCCAGATACTTCGAGTCGACGCGCCGGGGCGAAGGGCAAGTATCGACTCCGTACTCAGCGGAGGAGCTCGCGTCGCGGTTCGAAGAGTCGTTTCCGACAGACGGGCGGCCGGTGACCGAGATAATCGGGCGCCTCGAGCGCGAAGTCATCGCCGACGCCAACAAGTACTACCACCCGATGTACATGGGACACCAAACGTCCGCTCCACTTCCCGTCGGCGTCTGGATGGAGAGCGTCATCGGGGCGCTGAATCAGTCACTGGCGGTGTGGGAGATGTCGCCGACTGCAACGGTGATCGAGCGACAGATTGTAAAGTGGCTCGGCGCGCTCGCCGGGTACGGAGAGGGTATGGGCGGTACGCTAACGTCTGGCGGAACGGAGGCCAACTTCACCGCGATGCTCGCGGCGAGAAACGCAGCAATTCCCAATGCGTGGGACGATGGAGTCGGCGCCGATCCGCCGTGCGTCGTCTACGGCGAGCATGCTCACTACGCTGTCACACGCGCAATCGGCCAACTAGGTCTCGGGCGCAGGAAGGGGATCGCTGTTCCGTCGCGCAGCTATCGGCTCGACGTGGACCAACTCCTGACCGTTCTCGATCGCATTGCGGCGGAGGGAAAGAAAATAATGGCGGTGGTCGCCACCGCTGGAACAACGGCCACTGGCTCGTTCGACGATCTCGAAGCGATTGGTGAGATCTGCGCGGAGAGAGAGCTTTGGCTCCACGTGGACGGAGCGCATGGCGCGAGCGCGCTCCTCTCGAGCCGACCGCCGCATGCACTTCGGGGTCTGCGGCACTCGAGATCGCTCGCGTGGGATCCGCACAAGATGATGCTTCTTCCACTCGCAGCGGGGATGGTGCTCACGCGCGAGGAGGGCGATCTCGATCGTGCCTTCGCTCAGGCAGCGCCCTATCTCTTCCACGCGGGGAAGTCCGCATCCGTAATCGATCAGGGAGTGCGCAGTTTTCAATGCTCGCGCAGAGCGGATATTCTGAAGCTGTGGTTCGTAATGCAACGTTTCGGCTCGAGCGGACTCGGCCGGCTATACGATCATCTCTGCGCTACGGCGCGAATGCTATACGACGCGATCGAGGAGAGAGAAGATTTCCAGAATCTTCACGAGCCGGAATCGAACATACTCTGCTTCAGATACGTCGGGCCGAGTTTCTCAGCACATCAAGCAGACAGCGATCTCAAACGGATCGATGCCTTGAATCGCGAGCTGCGGGCACGCTACAACCGCGAGGGAACCGGCTGGATCACCGCAACAACGCTCGATGGGCGACCGGTGCTCAGAGTCACGATGATGAATCCGAGAACGGGCGCGACACACGTCAAGGCTCTGCTCGACGGATTGAGCGCCAAAGCAAAACAAATTGTCGACGGATAGGGAGAGAGGGGAGAAGCGTTGGCGTCGGCGTTACGCGTCTACGCTCCGAATTCTACGGCGCGACGTTCTTGCCCTGCCCACGCAATGATCGCCGCCAACACGAACACCGTTAGCGCCACAATCGCCATCGAGTGCGCGTAGCTCGTGCGCGCGGCGAGCAAGGCCTCGAGATACCCTACCGAGCTAGCGAGCAACACGCCGCATTGGTAAGCAAAGCCTGGCAGAAAACCGCGCACTGAGTCAGGCGACAGCTCGCTGATGTGAGCCGGGATCACTCCCCACGCGCCCTGAACCATGAACTGCATCGCGAAGGCTCCGATCACAAGCCCGATGACAGATGGTGAAAATGCCCAGAGCGGGATCATGACAACGGCGAGAACGAGCGCGAGCACGATTGATCGGCGGCGACCGACTCTGTCGGAAAGAAATCCAAAACTGATTCCACCGACTATCGCCCCGATCATCGAGAACGCTGTCAACGCCGCGCGGCCGCGCGGTGAGAATCCCCAGTCTCGCTGGAGAAAAGTCGGATACATGTCCTGCGTTCCGTGCGAGACGAAATTCATCCCGGCCATCAACAGCGTGAGGTAAAGAAAAAGCTTCCAGTGCGATAGGATTCCACGACCGAGACTGCTCCAATCCTTGTGTCGCGTGCGCTCCCACACTTCCGATTCGTGGACGCGATACCGAACGAAGAGCGCGAGCAGCGCCGGCACGCCGCCGATGAAGAAGAGCGGTCTCCAGCCCCAATGGGGAAAAACGAAGAAGTAGCAGACCGCCGCGAGCAGGTATCCGGTGGCGTAGCCTTCCTGCAGGAGCCCGGAAAGAATTCCGCGTTGTCCCGACGGCGCTTTCTCCATCGCCAGAGACGCACCTACTCCCCATTCTCCGCCCATTCCGATACCGAAGAGAGCGCGCAATAGGAAAAACGTTGCGTAATTAGGCGCGAAACCGGAGAGAACCTCCACGATCGAAAAGAAGACGAGATCGATCATGAGCGGCAGCTTTCGCCCGTAACGATCTGCGATCAGCCCAAAAATGAACGCCCCGACGGGCCTGAACGCGAGCGTCGCGGTGATAGTGAGCGCCATCTCGGCGTCGGTCTTCTGGAAATCTTTTGCGATCGCCGTCAGGGTGAATACGACGAGAAAAAAATCGAAAGCGTCGAGCGTCCACCCGAGGAAGCTGGCAAAGACTGCGGCCCGATGACCGCGGGGCGCGGCACGGGCGATGGACGACGAGCTCAGTGCGTCGACGGTTGCCATGCGCCAATATGGTCGAAGTCCAGCTTAATTTTCCAGCATGAGAAAACACTTTCTGCTGGCTGCGCTCGTCCTCGCGTGTGCTCCGAGCTCGCGAGCAATCCAGACTGCACCGCCTGTCAACACAGCGGAAACGGAAATCGCTCCGGACGTGGTTGCGGACACGCTTCTCGCCGACGTCCGCTCATTCGATTCCACGATCGTGGTGGACTTGCACTACGCGACGGCAAACAACTTCACGGGCGCGCCGCTCCCGGGCTATCTCGCCAATCGCGCGTACCTGCGGCGTGAAGCTGGGCCAGCGCTCGCGCGAGTTCAACGGAGCCTCAGAGCGCAGGGACTGGGTCTCAAGATCTTCGACGCGTACCGGCCGGTGCGCGCGACTCTCGCGATGGTTGAATGGACAAAGCGCGTCAACCGTCCGGATTTGCTGACCGACGGTTATATAGCGAGTCGGTCGCGCCACAATCTCGGTCTGGCTGTCGACCTCACTTTGATCGACCTCGCTACAGGTCGCGAGCTGGAAATGGGAACGCCGTTCGATACTTTTTCGCCGGCTGCTCACACCGCAAACGCGACGGGGTTAGCCGCGACAAACCGCCAGAAGCTGAAAGCTGCGATGGAAGGGGAAGGATTTCTGAATTACGATCAAGAGTGGTGGCACTACACGTTCAACGTGTCGAACCCTCTACGCTTCGATCGGCCGATTCTGTAGATGCAGCCGTCGCAGTGGGCGCTATTCTGTCCTCGTCTTCGGTGCGTCTCGTGGGCATCGAGAAATAGAAAACCGTTCCCTCGTCGGGGAATTCCGCCCAGGTCCGTCCGCCCATAGACGCGATAGTCTCCCGCACGATGCTCAACCCGAGGCCTGTCCCGTCTATCCCGGCCGCCGAGTCCTCGTGAGCGCGGAAGAAACGCTGGAAGAGACGTGAACGCTTGTCGGGCGGGACACCGAGCCCGTTGTCCCGAACCTCGACCACGGTTTCCAGATCGGCCGAGTCGCCACGACGTCTCACCGTTGCGCTGACTTCCACCCAGCGCTTCTCCTTCCTGGGATCGGAGTACTTGATTGCGTTGGCGATAAGGTTGGACAAACAGAGCTCGAACGCGGCGGCGCTGACGTCGACGGCCGGCAGATCGCCCGCCAGTCGGATCTCGACACCACGACCTCGTGCGCTTTCGCGCAGCTGCCGTGCGACTTCAGCTGCCGCTTTGGGCAGCTGGACATGGCGTGATCTCCGGGCGTCTTCGTCGAGGCGCGATAGCTCGACGAGATTCTCGAGTGCGACCTTCATGCTGGCAGAGTTGCGCACGACGACTGAAATCATCGTCTGCCTTTCCTCCTCCGACGTATTACCCAGCTCGAGAATCTCGGCGGCGCCGCCAATCGTACCGATCAGATTTCTCAGCTCGTGGCTCAGCGCTCGGTTGAACGCGCGCAGTCGCTGCTCACGCTCGCTCAGGCGCTCTTTCACCAGACTGAGATAATGCGTGAGAGTGGCTTGTTGGATGAGCGCCACAGCCAGGAATAACCTGTGCGCGCACGCCAGCAGCTCTCCGCGACTACACGGCTCGTCGATTCCATCGGCGATGCGCGACAGGAACGAGAACAGAACGCCGCCAAAGATCTCGTATTCCTTGAGGAGCTGGTATTCATCGAAGCCCTGCGAAAACCGCAGCTCTCCAAGCTCCATCGCTTTGGCGATGACCGGGATCTCTGCCAGTATCACCTTCTGTGGGTTCTCGATGTAGTCAGCGATGCCGAGGATGAGGAGCGGAACGTGGTCGAGGAGCGCGTCCGTTGGAAAGATGCGATTTGGGTCCAGACTGACGCGCGCGCTGATGCGGTCCAGCCAGCGAAGGGTGAGGTCGTGGCTGCTCTCGCGCATGCGATCCGCCAGAACCTTGGCAAGAATACAGTTCTCGAGTGGTTCCTGCTCCGAATTCTGCGGCGACGACGGATTGCCCATACTGCCTTCTCTGGCTAGGTCGGTCATGCGCCTCAACAATGCAAAATGGGCTCCCGCGGCACCAGTGAGGGCGACGACCGAAACAGGCGGGGGGTCGCGCCGATTGAAGCGCCAACCCGGACCTTGACATAGGGGAGGGGGGTATACAAGATTGTCCGGATAACCATGCGGAATCTGCCGACTCAGGACCAGGCAAGTGTCAGCTAACGCCGAACCAGAAACTCATAATTCGATCACGTTCCCGGTGATGGGAATGACGTGCGCCGCCTGCCAGTCGCGAGTGCAACGCGCGCTAGCGGGTCAGACGGGTGTTATAGACGCGTCCGTAAACCTCCTGACCGGCAGCGCCGCCGTGCAGTACGATCCCATCGCTATCGATCCGGCGCGCCTCGTACAGGCGGTTCGGGCGACGGGCTATGACGCCGAACTGCCTAACGAGAACGAGGCTACCGGAAGCGCCCTCGAGCGAAGGACAGAGCTCGCGGCGGACGAAGCGCGAGGGCTCACGATCAAGGCGACAGTGAGCGTCGTTGCGGGCGTACTGGCGATGGCGCTCTCAATGATTTCCGCCGCGAGCATGCTCGTGAATTACACATTGCTCGCGCTCACAACGGTGATTCTCGTGTGGGCCGGGCGGGATATCTACAGGCGCGCCTGGGCCGCGGTGCGTCACGGCGGCGCTGACATGAACACTCTCGTGGCGCTGGGCACGGGCGCCGCCTTCATCTATTCGTTCGTCGCTACTGTCTGGCCGACCGCGCTGACTCGAAGCGGAATTGCCCCCAACGTCTACTACGAGGCAGTGATCTTCATTCTCGGCCTCGTGCTCGCGGGGCGAGCCATCGAGGCCGGTGCTCGACGCAAGACTTCAGACGCTTTGCGCCGCCTCGTGAGTCTGCTGCCATCTACAGCGCGGGTCCAGCAGCGAGGGACGGACAACTGGGTCGAAAAACCGCTCGATGCCGTGGTCCGCGACGATCTTCTCGCCGTTCGTCCCGGGGAACGCATTCCGGTGGATGGCGTCGTTGTTGACGGAGAGAGCGACGTCGACGAATCGATGCTCACCGGAGAGCCGCTGCCCGTTGCCAAAAACTCGGGAGACCAGGTCGTAGGTGGAACTGTCAACACCACTGGTGCGTTCCGGTATCGCGCGACGAGCGTCGGTGCGGAAAGTGTTCTCGCGCGAATTGTGGTGTTGATGGAAGAAGCGCAAAGCTCCCGCGCTCCGATCCAGCGCCTGGCAGACAAAGTCAGCGCAGTGTTCGTTCCCAGTGTGCTCGTTATCGCGATTGCGACTTTCATCATTTGGTATCTGGCAGGCGGGCCAAGTCAGGTGCCGCACGCGATTGTAGCAGCGGTTTCGGTGCTGATCATTGCGTGTCCCTGTGCTATGGGGCTCGCTGTGCCGACGGCCGTGATGGTTGCGACGGGACGCGGTGCCGAGCTCGGCCTATTGATCAAGGGCGGAGAGACTCTGCAGCGCGCTGGCGATGTGAACACCGTTGTACTCGACAAGACGGGTACAGTAACCGCGGGAATTCCTTCGCTCGCTCGAGTAAGTGCGCTTGGCTCTCTGAGCGAGGCCGAGATTCTGAGCTTCGCGTCGGCGCTGGAGCGTCACTCGGAGCATCCGGTTGCGACGGCGGTTGTGCGCGCGGCCGGAGCACAGTCCGCGATTGCATCCGCAACCGATTTCAAATCCCATACGGGAAGCGGCGTTACGGGAAAAGTTGGCGGGCGCGAAGTCGCGGTTGGAAATGAACAACTGATGTCGACGTTGGGCATCCATCTCGACAGGGGACAAAAAGGTCGCCACGAAGCAGTGCCCTCCGGATCGAGCGAGCTCTACGTCGCAGTCGACCGCCGGATCGAGGGAGCGCTCACTGTCTCCGATTCGCTGCGCCCATCCTCTCAGGAAGCCGTGCGCCGCCTCAAAGAAATGGGCATCGACGTGGTTCTTTTGAGCGGCGACCGGAAATCGGCATCTGAGTCGATTGCAAAGCGCGTCGGAATCAGCAGAGTGGTCGCCGAAGTTCTTCCAAATCAGAAAGTCGATGAAGTCCGTCGACTGCAGCTCGAGGGACGCGTAGTTGCAATGGTGGGCGACGGGATCAACGACGCGCCGGCGCTCGCTCAAGCGGACGTCGGGGTATCGATGCCGAGGGGAACCGACATCGCAATAGAGGCAAGCGACATTGCTCTCATGCGGAGCGACCTGCGCGGCGTGCCAAGCGCGATCGCGCTTTCGCGGAAGACGATGGCGACGATGAAGCAGAATCTGTTCTGGGCGTTCGTCTACAACGTGATCGGAATTCCGATCGCGGCCGGCGCACTTTACCCTCTAACCGGGCTGATGTTGAATCCCATCATCGCGAGCGCTGCCATGGCTCTGAGCTCCGTGAGCGTTGTGACCAACAGCTTGCGACTGCGCAATGCGCGCGTCGCATAGGAGGATCTGATGACCGGCGGTTCGAAGCGCACTGAACGGCTACCGACGGTGGAGGGCACGGCCGAATGCGGATGTGGCGTGCGCGATTCCGCGGGCTCCAGAAAAGCCGTCGAAGTCGATCCGGACGTGAAGAGCCGGAACCTCAAACGGTTGCGCCGAATCGAGGGGCAGGTCCGCGGGCTTCAGAAAATGATCGAGAGCGATCGCTACTGCGCCGACATCCTGACCCAGGTCTCTTCGGTTCACGAGGCGCTTCGCAGCGTGAGTCGCGAGCTAATGAGGAACCATCTGAAGCATTGCGCGACCGGAGCTATCAGGACCGGCGGAAAGGAAGCCGATGCCATGTACGACGAGCTCGTCGACCTGATGTACACCCACAGCCGCTGACCCCAGGGATCACTGCCCTGGGCTCCCGGAAGTTGAAACCTGCCGTTCTTGCCTCCGTATTGTACTAATGTTATAGTACAAGCGCACAATGCTCAAGCTCAAAGTCGATACAAGCAGCCCCACACCGATTTACGCCCAGCTGGAGCGCTCCATCCGGGCAGCGATCGCGACGGGCGAACTCGAGCCAAACGCGCAGCTACCGACGGTTCGGCAGCTCGCGGTCGATCTCGCGGTGAACGCGAACACGGTAGCACGAGTGTACGCGCAACTGGAGAGAGATGGCGTCGTGGAGACGCGACGGGGAGTCGGGACTTTCATTCGCGAGGCGCCCGCGCCACAGGTGGCGCGAGCCCAGCGAGAGCGCGAGCTGCGAACGTTGATTCAACGCTTCATCGGCGACGCGGCGCTTCTGGGATTCACCTTACCCGAGCTGATAACTCAGCTCAGAAACGAGGAGAAGAAATAAATGCCAGGCATGGACGAAGTTCTCGCAGCACGACGCGCCGCGCGGGCTTCACGCGGTCAGGCGCGCACTAACGTAGTTGCGGTTTTCATTTTCATCCTCCTTTTTATCGCCGGAATCATCGGGACCGCGGCGACGCAGAATCCCGCATGGCTGTTGATCGGTATTCTCGCGGCGATCTTCTTCTCGCAATCGCCCAAGATTGCCAAGCAGTGGGAGCGCGCCGTGGTTCTCCGGCTCGGCAAGTACACCGGGCTTCACGGGCCCGGGCTATTCTGGATCACGCCCTTCGTCGAGACCGTCTCGATTTACATCGACCAGCGTGTCGTTACGACGAGCTTTGCCGCCGAGGAGACTCTGACCTCGGATACGGTGCCGGTGAACGTCGATGCTGTTCTCTTCTGGATGGTGCACGATTCCGAAAAGGCCGCGCTGGAAGTTCAGGACTACACGCAGGCCGTGAGCTGGGCCGCTCAGACCGGACTCCGCGACATCATCGGCGGTACTTCGCTGACCGAGCTTTTGCGTGGCCGCGAGCGAATCGAGGCCGAGCTCCAGACGCTCATCGATCAGCGGTCGAATCCATGGGGTGTGACGGTGCAGTCGGTGGAGATGCGCGACATCGTGATTCCAGCATCGCTTCAGGACGCAATGTCGAGAGAGGCGCAGGCATCGCGCGAAAAATCGGCGCGGATCATCCTCGGTCAGGCTGAGGTCGAGATCGCGCAGTTATTCTTCGAGGCCGCGAAGTCCTACCAGAATAATCCGACCGCGCTGCACCTCCGCGCGATGAACATTCTCTACGAGGGACTGAAGGAAAAGGGCGCGCTAATGCTCGTGCCGAGCACCGCGGTCGAATCAATGGGACTCGGCGGACTTATGGGAGCAGCAGCGCTCCGGCAGCAAACTTTGAGCGGGGAGACTAATAGCAGCACCGAGCCAAGGGCGCTGTAGAGTCCGAGATCTAGCGGACCGCGTCCTTGCTTCGCTGACCAGCGCCCAGTGACGGAGCTTGCCCTTCAGAAAGCAGCTTCGTCACGAAGCGCTGGCCTTCCGAGATCCTCTCGATTTCAACCGCGATTGTGTCGACCGCTCCCTCGAGTCTTTCGAGGCGCTGCGCGGTTTCGGTAAGGGCCGCTGGTGGCAAGCCGGGCCTGCTCGCCCGCTTGAGCAGCGCTTTCATCACTCCGAATGCAAGAGGAGCGAGCACGAAGATCATCCCGACAACAGAGATCGCGACTATCTGGCCGGAACCAAGCCCGGCGTTGGCCGGATCTCTGGTGCTCTGCGTCAAGCCCGCAGGAATACTCGCGAGCTGTTGTCCGGTAGTTGCGATGTCCGACTCGAGCTGGAGCTGGCGCTGGTCGAGCAGAGCGAGGCGATCGTTCAATCCTTTGATTGCGACTTCGTCGCGGGTCTGGCCCAACTGCCGGACCAAGCTGGAACGACGTTGGTCCACCGATTCGAGCTGATTGGAGAGCTCCGATCGCCTTGCCTTGAGCGCGGCAAGGTCTCGCGACGACATGGGGGTGGCAATCGAAAAAGTCCCTGCACCGGAGCCATCGGTGATCACGACTGTCGGTCGAGCGGGCGGAGCCGCAGCCTGCGGAGTAGATGTTTGCATTGGGAGAACTACGATCGGCTCGGGTGAGAGGTTACAGCAGATTCCATCAATGCCAGTCAGGCTCGTCGCTCAAAGTGTCGACGTGCACCCGACTCGCCGACGCCACGCCCGACAATCGTTCCCATCCGACCTTGGTGTTCGTGTGTGCCACAGCGATCTCGAAGCTATCCGGCGCAAACCAGCGCGCGTGATTGAAGTCTTCATCGCAATCGCAACCGCCGCCACCAGGTCCCTTCACGACGATTGCGCCGGTCTTGAGATCTCGTACGACTGCGTACGTGCCTGGATTCTCCGGCGTGCTGTCCTCGCCGACATACGCTATGTAGCGGCCGTTCGGCGAGACCAATACGTCTTCGTACGATGGCCAGACATCCGCCGGGATTGGACTCGTCTCGATTCGATGCTGGCCGAGGCGGTCTCTAAAGATCTCGCGCTGGGGCGTCGACGAATCTTCTGAAACCTGCACCAAGCCGATCACGAGGGTGTCGCCAACGACGACCGGCGCCGGGGGTACGACGTTCCTTATGGTGTCGGTGCCAAGCGGAGAGATCACCTCTATTCGGTAGACGACGCCGGTATCCTGCATAGTTTGCCACGACTGCGTGAACGCCGAATCGAGAACGTTTATTCTCGTCTGGCTTCCCTCGTCGCCAGATCCACGGCACGCCGCCGCAGCGGCAACGGCGCTGACAATGCAACAAAGGAGCGCCTGACGAGCGTTCATTCTATCGCTCAACCTCGTCGCCGCCGCTCTCCGCACTGGCTCCCGTACCCGGGGCCGGCTTGACCTCTGTTGTGCTCGGCACAATCGGCGCGAGTCCAGCCGCCTTGAGAGTTGAGTTGAGTGATGGCAGAACGACCAGCGCGCCGGTGATGGCCGAGAGCTGGCGATCGAGCTGGACGGAGAGATCGTTGAACACTGTATACGACTGGCTCGTCGGCTTCGACTCCGTACCGCCGACTACACCCGCAAGCGCCGCAATCTTGTTGTTCAATCTGATCGGATAATTGAGCGGGTCCTGGCTCGATTGGTTTTTCACCTGATAAATCTCGCTCTCGATTGCCGAGAGTCGGTCGGCCAAAGCAGTTGCAGATCTCGAGAAAGCGGCGCTGCCGCTGGTGGGCATCCGCTTGGTCCGATCGGCTAGTTGTGCTTTCACGTTTCGAATGAGTTTTACCGCATCGTTCGCCTGACTCGTCTTGTCGTGGATGCGCATCAGCAAATCAAACTGTTCGCGAAGATCAGCGTCGGTGGCGGTTACTCGCGGATCGCGGACCACCGTGAGCGGCTGCGTGTAAGTCTGGCCGTTCACTTTCATACGGACCGTGTAGTTGCCAGGCAGAACGACCGGGCCCGCAATCCCGCCCGCCCAAAAAATCATGTTCTCGAAGGATGATGCGTCCGGATACCGGAGATTCCATGCGAACATGTTGAGACCAGCTTTGTTTGCAACGCGCGGCGGCGGCGGTCTGCGACTGGGCGGCTCGTCCGACGCCGTCTCTTCTCCGCGTTCCTCAGACCGGAGCGTCGTGTCGGGCGCAACGCCGGCGCGCCGGAGACTGTCGTTGCGCGCTCTGCGAACGCTGTCAGCTCGAACCGAATCGGTTGCGACCAGCGAATCCTGCTGGCTCGTGAAGCTGCGAATCACTTTTCCAGCAGGGTCGAGAAAGTCCAGCGTCACGACCTGTTTCGGTTGAGCGAGCCAATAGTAGATCACTCCGCCTGCGGGCGGATTCGCGCCGCTCGGATGCCCGCCCGCTGCACCATTTCCGCCTCCGCCACCAAAGCCCGCGCGATACGCGTTCCGCGGCTTGAAGAGGTAGGCAGGCGCACGGAGAATCTGGGGCTGCATTTGCCGAACAGCGGAGAGGTCGTCGAGGATCCAGAACCCGCGTCCGTGCGTGGCGGCGATTAGATCGCCGTCCTTGATCGTAAGGTCATGAACGGGGACAAGCGGCAGATTTCGTCGCAGCGACTG
>DASQPS010000324.1:0-8902 GCA_035643845.1 Gemmatimonadaceae bacterium
CTCAAGCCGGAGTTTGCCAAATCCTACGAGCTCGGCACCGAGCTGAGCTTCCTGCACGACCGGCTTGGCGTTGACGTTACCACCTACCGCAAGCAGACCACCGATCAGATAGTCAACGACATCAGGGGCAGCTACGCGACCGGCTTCATCCTGTTCAATCTCAATGGCGCCTCGACCAGAAATACCGGTGTGGAACTGACATTGAGAGGCACGCCGGTCATACGGAACAATTTCTCGTGGGATTTCCTCGCCAACTTCGATCACGCGAAGGGCAAGGTGTTGGCTCTGCCAAATGGTATCCCCGAATCGTACGTGTCCGATACATGGCTCTACGGGAACGTGCGCAACGGGGTTATGCCGGGGCTGTCAACGATGTCGCTCACCGGCTTTTTCTACCTGAGGAATGACAAGGGCCAGCTGTTGATCGATCCCACGACCGGTCTGCCGCTTCGCTCGAGTGTCTTCATCGACCGCGGCTATGACCGCCAGCCCAAGTACACCGTCGGCCTTACGAACACCTTCAGGTACAAAAAGGTCTCGCTCGACTTCCTGCTCGATATGAGGAGAGGCGGCGACGTCTTCGACGCAACGCAGCACTATCTCACAGTGAGAGGCCTGACACCATCCACGCTCAACAGAAACACCCCTGTGGTGATTCCCGGCGTGCTGAGAGACGGGAACGAGAACAGCGCCAATCCTACTCCGAATAACATCGTCATCACCCCGGCCGCTCAGACGAACTACTACACGAACATGAGCGAAGAGCTGTTCATCGAGAAGAACATCAACTGGGTGAGGCTCAGGGACATTACGCTCAGGGTCGGACTTCCCGAGTCGTTCGCGAAGAATGCGAGCGTATTCGTTACCGGAACGGATCTTTTCCTTATCACGAACTACACCGGATTGGATCCGGTCGTGAACGGCAATACCGCCGCCGTCGGTGGGTCGGGCGGAGTGGGCATCGATTACGGCAATTTCCCCACGCCCCGGGGTCTCAACTTCGGCATCAATTTGGGATTTTAAACGATGAATAGAAACCACGCGGTACTTCTCGCATGCTCCCTTGGTCTCGCTGCTGGTTGCAGCGACTACCTCGATGTAAATACCAACCCGAACGCACCTCAAACTGTGTCGGCGAATCTCTACCTTCCGCCGATGCTTCACTGGATGGCGACATCGCCGCAGTATGACGGCCGCTTTGTCGGACGTTATGCGCAAGAGTGGACGCTGCCCGGAACCAGTCTCAGCACGTGGGACCGGATGGGTTACGACCCGGGTAGCGACAATGGTGCGGAACAATGGAGAGATGTGTACTGGTCGCTCGGCCAGGGCCTTATCGACATGAATACCAAAGCCGAGGCCGAGCAGCGTTGGGACTTGCTGGGTGTCGGTGTGCTTCTTAAGGCGTGGGGCTGGCAGGCGCTCACGGATCTCCATGGGGAGATCATCATCAAGGAAGCTTTCGACGAGTCCAGAACCACCTTCGATTATGACAGTCAGCAGTATGCGTACGGGGTGATTAAGCAACTCCTGGACAGCTCGATCGCGCTGCTGCAGAGAACCGACGGGGCCGTCGACCAGTCGTATCTCGGCGCAGGCGACCACATGTACAAAGGCGACCGAACGAAGTGGCTCAAGCTGGCGTACGGGATGCGCGCGCTCTACCTGAATCACTTCACGAACAAATCAACGTATGATCCGGCTGCTGTAATTGCGGACGTAGATAAATCGTTTGCGAGCAATGCCGACGATGCGCTCGAGACCTATCCAGGGACCAGCCCTGATTTCCAAGACTTCAATTTCTGGGGCCGCACTCGAAACAACATCACCAACTACAGGCAAACGCAATTCATCGTCGACCTGATGAACGGGACGGAATTCGGGGGAACCGTGGATCCACGACTGAGCCGAATGTTGGCGCCGTCTCCCGACGGGAATTATCGTGGCCTCGATCCGAACGTAGTGGGATTTGGCGCGCTTGATTCCGCGAGCAAACCCAACAATTTCTTCGGCTATATCAGCACGGGAGGAGTGGGCCTCCCCGGTCGATATCTATTCTCTGACCATGCGAAAATTCCCGTAATGACGTACTCGCAGCTCCAGTTCATCAAGGCTGAAGCGGCTTTAAGAATGGGAGATCAGGCGACGGCGCTGACCGCGTACAGAAACGGGATCTCGAGCCACATCGATTTCGTCAACTCCCGCAACCTCGACGACAACCAGTCACCGACGCAGATCACAGCGGCGGAAAAGGCAGCATTTCTCGCCGATCCGAACATTGTTCCAGCGGTGCTGACGCTGTCGCACATCATGTCCCAGAAGTACATCGCCCAGTGGGGATGGGGCCACAATGAATTGTGGATGGACATGCGGCGCTATCACTACACCGACGTCGACCCTGTGAGCGGAACGGAAGTGTTCCGCGGGTTCACGCCTCCGACCAATCTGTACGTTGACAACGGTGGAAAGCTCGTCCAGCGGATACGGCCCCGGTACAACTCGGAATACGTATGGAATGTGCCCGGCCTGACCAAAATCGGCGGCCTTGCTCTGGATTACCACACCGTACCAATGTGGATCACTCAACCTTAATGGCGATGACGAATAGATATAGATCTTTAGCTGCGCTGCTCTCTGCAGCCGTTCTCGCGTCCTGTGGAAAGGATGCAATTCGAGACATTACGGCACCCGCAACTGGGGCCAATGTCAAATTCTTCAATTTTGGGGTAAACGCCCCCGGCGTAAACTTTTACGCGAACGGGACGAAGATCACCGCAATCAGCTCCACTACCGGGACTGAATCGACGAGCGGTACGGCATATGGCTCGGCGGGCAATGGAGGGCTGTATTCCGAGATTGCTCCAGGAACGTACACATTCTCCGGAAGAATTGCCGCCACGACCGACAAGAACCTGCCGATCTCAAATCTTCAGACGTCGGTCGAGAGTGGAAAGTTCTACTCGGTTTACCAGAGCGGATTTTATAACTCCGCCGCCAAGACGATCGATGGTTTCATCCTTGAGGATGTCTTCCCTGCGCAAATGGATTTCAGCGCAGCGTACGTCAGATTCGTGAATGCGATTTCGAATTCCAGCCCCATGACGTTGTACGCAACAAATCCGAATACGGGCCAGCAGTTCGCCTTGGGTGCGGAAGTGCCCTACAAGTCCGGGGGCGCCTTCACTCCGTTGCCCAATGGCGTGTACGATCTGGGAGCGCGCACCACCGGGTCGACGACAAATGCAATCTCTCGAACGAATGTCTCTCTCTCTGCTGGACACGTGTATACGATCACCGCAAGAGGCGACATGACGGTTACATCGACGACAGCCACGAATCGACCTTTCCTGGACAATACTTCCAACCGCTAGTTGGGCCAGTCGCAGTAATTGTCGGAGCTCCGCGTTGCGGAGCTCCGATTTTTTTTTTTTGGTTCCTGAGATTCTAGCCGCTCGTGACTTCTGGCGTCGCCCGTGTAAGAGCACGACGAGCTGAAACTAGCCGGCGTCTGGCGTTAGATGCGCCCCATCAGCAACAGGATTATTACGATGATTACCAGTAGCCCAAGTCCGCCGCTCGGGTAGTATCCCCACGTGCGACTATGCGGCCAGGTGGGCAGGGCGCCTAGGAGCAGCAGGACCAATACAATTATGAGGATGGTGCCGAGCATGGGGCCTCCATATCTGAGGTGGACGTGGCTACATCGCAGCCGATGGGCTGCAAGGGCTCTACCACAAGACTCATTTCCCCTCGGCTCACACCAACCGCACGCTCAATCCCGAGTTTGTCCTGGCCAAAGCGGTCACTTCCGGCTGCGCGCTGGGCTGGCCACGCAGATAGTTGAGCACTTCGCGTGCGGGCAATCTGTGCCCTTCCAGCTCGGCGGATTCGCGTCTTGGCTCGATCGAGAGTCTTGCGCGATAGACTTCCACGACCTCCCGACCTTCTTCAATGGCGCGAAGACAAACGCCGCGCATGTAGTACCGATTGAAGTCGCCCTCGGCTAGCATCCGCGCCGCCATGTCGGGGATCCGCGCTGTGGTCGTCCCACCGCTCCGCGTGCGGCGATGCTCGAAGTCGACGAGCAGGTCGGCCGCGTGCTCCTCGAGCCAGCGATCATCGTAGTAGCGGATGGCTTCGTGGAGATACCGTTCGTATTCCTTGATCGCCGTCGGGCGCAATCGCTCGGAGACGTGGAACTTGTCGGTGGCGAGGTCAGAGTCGAGCTCGGCGAGCGCGTATCGTCGAGTTACTGGGTCGAGGCTTTCGTATTGCAGAGGCATTTTGCGTCACTCGTGATGCGGGTACGAAAGAATCGAATCGCATGACACGGACCGTGACGTGAACGGCGTTACGTGAGGGGCGGTACCAGGTACCTCGTACCGCGTCTAAGTCAATATCGAAAGGTTATCGCAGCCAGCTTTATTCGCTGATCGAACTAGCTCTACGCTAGCGACATCTGACGTCCGATATCCTATATTAGCGCCGGCTAATTCCCGCTTCATTCGTTTCACGCCCCCGACTACCCAGACCAATGAACCATTCGCTTGACCGACGCTCGTACGTCCGGCCCTCCCCCGGACATTTCAGGAGGATGGAAATGACGTTGCACGGCGCCTCGAGGTACGCGCTTGCGCTCGCTACTTTCCTGGCGCTTCCCGCCGCAGCCGGCGCCCAGGCGTTCGGGCTCAATGAGATTGGATCGTGCGCGGTCGCGCGCGGATTCGCGACGACAGCCTCGCCGTGCGACGACGCGTCGAGCATTTACTGGAACCCCGGCGCGCTCCCAAGCAGTACCGGCTTCTCTTTCTACGGCGGCGCCGCCTTCATCAAGATCAACGGAGACTTCACCCGCGACACCAGTTTTGCTGTCTACAAAGGGCAAGTTCCGACTCAGATTGTACCTCACATCTTTCTGAATTATCGCGGCACTGGAAAGCTCGCCTACGGAATTGGTCTGTACGTCCCCTACGGATTGACATCGCAGTGGGGCGACAACTTTCCGGGACGCTTCGTCGCAAAGAAAGCTTCGCTCCAGACCATCTACATCCAGCCGAATGTTGCGTATCAGGTGAACGACAAATGGTCGGTGGGAATCGGACCAATCTATGGCCACTCGTCGGTCGAGCTGGTTCAGGCTGTGGACCTTGCCGGCGTTCCGACGTCACCCGGCGGCCCGACGTTTGGACAGCTGGGAATTCCCGCGCGCACCGAGTTTGCGCGCGCGACTCTGAAAGGATCGGCGAACGCTTTTGGCTTCACCGTTGGGGTGCACGCCAAGCTCACGCCGACGTGGGAGATGGGCGCGCGCTATCTGTCGCAGCTCTCGTTCAAGTACGATGACGCCGATGCGACGTTCCAGCCACGTCCGACTGGCCTCATCCTCGCCGCTAACAATCCGTTCGGCGCTCCGGCGGGCACGCCGGTGGATGCGCTAGTCGCGAGTCAGTTCGCCAGCGGTGCCACCCTCGGACCACAAAAGGCGAGCACCAGCATCAAACATCCTGCGCAGGTGCAGGCTGGCTTCGCGTATTCGGGATTGCCGGGAACTACCGTGAGTCTGGACTATTCGTGGGTGGGTTGGCGCGCATTCAAGACGTTACCCATCACCTTCAAGGGTGGTGCACCGTCGAGAGTTCTCGAGGAAGACTATAACAACACCTCCTCGATCAGATTCGGGCTCGAACACAAGACGACGGGTGGCTTTGCACTGCGTGGCGGACTCGCCGCCACCGCGTCATCCGCTCCTGACGAAACAGTCACACCGCTGCTTCCCGAGATGGATCGCGGCTATGCCATGCTCGGCGCGGGCCTCCCGGTAATGGGACGCTTCGGCCTCGACCTCGCGTACGCCCATATCTTTACCTCTGGGCGCCGCGGACGCATCGATGAGCGTCCCACAGGCAGCACTTCCGCACAGGCCCTCGCGTTGAACAGCGGCTTTTATACGCTGAACGCGAACGTCCTGTCGGCCAGCATCAAAGCCTCCTTCTAAACCAATGCCGGAGAACATCAAGATGGCACGAATCAATACTCTCACCCGCGTGGCGGCCCTCATCGCTGTCGTAGCGCTCGCGGCGTGCACCGATAATCCGAAGCTTCTTGGCCCGGCCACACCAGCCGGCGGAGACATCTTCAAGAGCTACGTCGCGATCGGCAACAGCATCACTGCCGGATACCAGAGCAGCGGCATCAACGACTCCACGCAGCGGCAAAGCTATGCGAAGCTGCTCGCTGGGCAGATGGGCACGCAATACCATTATGCGTCGCTCAACATGCCAGGCTGTTCGCCGCCGGTTGCCAACTTCCAAACCCAGGCGCGAGTGCTTACCGGCGCGCCCGCCGGCACCACTCAGGCGACTCTGCAGCCATGCTACCTGCGAGCAAGCGCCTCTGTCACCGACATTCTCAATAACGTAGCGGTTCCCGGCGCCCGGGTCCTCGATCCGACATCGGCAACGACCGTCGCGTCGAACGCTCTCACCACTTTCATACTCGGCGGAAAGACCCAGGTACAGCGGGCACTGGACGCGCGTCCGACTTTTACAACGATCTGGATTGGAAACAACGATGTGCTCGAGGCTGGCGCGAGTGGCATCTTGGTTCCCACAGCTGGAATATCTCCAGGCATCGTCAGCACACAGGCGCAATTCCAGGCAAGCTACGACGCAATGATCACGCAACTCGTCGACAGCGAGCCCAATCTCAAGGGCGTGCTGATCGGCGTCGTGCAGGTTGCCGGAATTCCACTAATGCAGTCCGGAGCTCTCATTGCGAGCAGCCCGGCGATCCAGGCAGGAATCAACCAGGCAGCGGGGCAGCCGGTGACGATCCACCCGAACTGCACTGGCTCTGCGTCACTCGTCAGCGTACCGCAGCTGATTCCGCTCATTCGCTCAGGCGCGCACCCGGCGCTCATCTCCTGCGATCCCGGAGTTGTGCCCGGAACTCTGGTCGGCGATCTGTTCGTTCTCGATGCGACTGAGCAGGCGACCCTCGGCGCCGCGATCAACGGCTACAACAATTACATCAAATCCAAGGCTGACGCGATCGGATTCGCCTACTACGATCCGAACGTTCTGCTCGCCGCGAAAAAGGCGACGGGCGAAATTCCGCCATTCCCCAATTTCACGAGCACGAACCAGACTTTCGGTACGTTCATCTCCCTCGACGGAATCCATCCAACTGCTGCGGCACACAAGGCGATTGCGAACGACCTCATTGGCGTGATCAACGCCAAGTACGGAACGAGTCTCGCGCCGATACCCTAATCCTTCAGGATTAGGATGCCAAAAAGCAATTATTCGCGCAGAGAGTTTCTGGAAGTGAGTGCCGCGGCCGCCGGTGGATCGGTCGCGGCGAGGACGATTCTCCTGCATCCTGAACCAGAACCCGAACGTCGTCGGGCAGTCGCGCCCAGCGATACCGTGCGGTTTGGGATTATCGGAGTGGGGATGGAAGGTTCTGGATTGCTCAGCACCGCCATCACTTTGCCAGGCGTAGAGTGCGCTGCCGCCGCCGATCTATACGACGGCCGTCACACCCTGGCGCGGGAGATCGTTCGTCCCGATCTCCCGGTTACGCGCCGTTACCGCGAGCTCCTCGACAACAAGGACATCGATTGCATCGTGGCGGCGGTCCCGGACCACTGGCACCGGCAGGTTGTGATCGACGCCGTCAGCGCGGGTAAGGACATCTATTGCGAGAAGCCGATGTCCCACACCGCCGCTGACGGAGTAATGATGGTCGACGCCGCGAAGAAGAGCGGCCGCATCGTACAAATAGGTTCGCAGCGCGTCAGCTCGCAGGTGTGCGCGAAAGCCAAAGAGATAATCGCACAAGGACTCCTGGGCGATATGATGCTCGTCGAAGGCTGGCTTGGGCGAAACGATCCGACCGGTGCGTGGCAATATCCGCCGCCGTTCGACCTCTCTCCGCAAAATCTCGATTGGGACACATGGCAAGGCGACGTGTTGCCGAAGCGAGCATTCGACCCGATCCTGTTCGCGCGTTGGCGGTGCTGGAAGGAGTACGGCACCGGAGTCGCTGGCGATCTCCTCGTGCATCTCGTAAGCGGGATGATGTTCATGATCGGGATCAACGAGCCTCCGACTCGTGCCGCGGCAGTCGGCGGAATCAGGCACTGGAAGGACGGCCGCAACATGCCGGACGTGCACGCCGTGGTCTACGACTACAGCGGACTTCCGGTTTATATGCGTCTCAATCTCGCGACGGAGATGCCTGAGACCTACCGCATTCAGGGGTCCAGAGGACTGCTCGAGGTCACAGGATCGAGTGTGAGCTTCACGCCGCAGCTCGGGATCGATACCTACCCGAGCTACTATACTGGAAGCTTTCCACGCGCCATGCGTGAGGAGTATCTAAAGCGGTGGCACGCCGAGAACGATGAGAAGCTTGCGAAGCTGCCCGCGCAGGAATCGGTCACCTATCGCATGGCTGATTTCGATGACCTGGCGCCGCACCTCACGACGTTCTTCAACGCAGTGCGATCGAGGACTCCGGTGGTCGAGGATCACGTCTTCGGTCACAATGCCGCGCTCGCGTGCCATATGGCGAACGAGTCCTACTTTAGAAAGGACGCCGTGTTCTGGGATCCGGCATCGAGGACGATCAGGACCTGATCTTCTTACGCCTCTCCTTCAGGAGCCCGGCGAGACAAGTCCGAAGCGCTTTTTGGCACCGATCACGATCAAATCGGCTGCGCCCTGTATACCGAGGCTCTCGGTGTTCACACTCAGGTCGTAGTTCTCGTGGGCGCGGCGGTCGCGCTCCCAGTGGAGACGCACCCATTGGTCGCGCTCTTTGTTGGTGTTGTCTACCAGTCGTGCCGCTTCGTCTGCAGTGACGCCTTCGCGCCGCATCGTCCGTGCGATGAGCGCTT
>DASQPS010000325.1:0-3696 GCA_035643845.1 Gemmatimonadaceae bacterium
CTTCGCGAAACACCGTTCTACGTCGAGTCGGGGGGACAGATCTCCGATCGAGGCGAAATCAAAGGCGAGGGGTGGACAGTCGACGTCGACGAGGTCCGTCGAGTGGACGGGCGCATCGCGGCGCTCGGCAAGGCGACTGGGAAAGTGGAGCTCGGAAAGGCGAGAGCGGTGGTTCCGCGGGATCGACGGCGAGACACCGAGCGCAATCACACCGCCACGCACCTTCTCCATGCTGCACTCCGTCAGGTACTCGGCGAACACGTGCATCAAGAGGGGTCTCTCGTCGCGCCCGATCGCCTGCGATTCGATTTCTCGCACCATGGTCCGCTCAGCGCTCAGCAGATCTCCGAGGTGGAGAGTCTCGTGAATCGTGGAATTCTTGAGGGCGTCGACGTGACTTTCGAGCAAAAGCCGCTCGCTGAAGCACGCGCGTCGGGCGCGATGTCGCTTTTCAGCGAGAAGTACGGCGCGATCGTGCGAGTCGTCACGATTCCCGGGCTCAGCATGGAGCTTTGTGGTGGCACTCACGTTCGGAATACGGCCGAGATCGCGCTGTTCAAGATCGTCAGCGAGACGGGCGTCGCTGCGGGAGTCCGTAGAATCGAAGCCGTTACGGGCCGCGCGGCGCTGGCGCTTTTCCGCGAGCACGAGCGCGAGCTGCACGAGATCGAGTCGCTCACACGCGCGCCCGCGGGCCAGGCCGTGAAGCGCGTGCAGAGTCTTGTGGAGGAGCGCCGCGCTCTCGAGAAGCGTCTCGACGAAGCGATGCGCTCGGGCAGTGGTGGCGCAATCAAGTCGCTCGTAGACCAGGGTTCGGTGATCGATGGCGTTCGCGTCGTCACCGCGAGCGTGAGCGCGCCGGACCTCTCCACGCTGCAGGCGATGGGCGACGCATTGCGGGAACAGCTCGGAACCGGCGTCGGCGTGATCGCGGCGACGTTCGAGAACGGAAAGAACACGATGCTGACCGTGGTGACCGACGATCTTCGCGATCGAGGCATTCGCGCTGACACGATCATGCGCGAGATTGCCGCTACTGCTGGCGGGAAGGGAGGCGGCAAGCCGCACATGGCGCAGGCCGGAATTCCCGACGCGCAGCGAATGGCCTCGGCGATCGCCGAATCTCCGGAGATCGTTCGAAAGCACTTGAACGTCAATGGCTGATTGGCTGGCGCGCCTGGATCCGGCCCCACCCGACGAGCTCGTCGTCGCTCTGCGTAGCGCGCTTACCGAGTCGGCCGAAGATCCGACCGCCGAGGAATTGTTGAGCGCCGCGGAGCGGCTACTCGACAAAGTGCTGCGTACCGGCTGCGAGTCGCGCTCGTCTGCGCTGGATCTTCTCACCGTCGATGCACTGGTGACTCAGGCGCTCCTGGTCGCGAGTCAGGATCCAAACGCTGGTGACGATTTTCCCGAGCAGGTGCTGCGTCGCGTAACGTCCGCGTGGCAGTAACTAATGGCCGTGATCGACCCGAAGCCGGCGTGAAATTCGTCGTTCTTGCCGCGGGCGTAAGGGAATGATTGTCATTCTGTTCACCGGCGGTACCATCGCGATGCGCAACGACCCGGGCGCCGGCGGAGCGCAAGTCGGGCTCACTCCGACAGAAATTCTTGCTGCGACGAGGGGCGTCCGTTCGATCAGCGCGGTAGAGACTGAGGAGTGGGGTCAGTTCCCCGGCCCGCACATGACCGTCGAGAGAATGTGGGCGCTCCGGAACAGGATTGCGGAGCATCTGGCGCGCCCGGAAGTCGTTGGAGTGGTGATCACTCACGGAACGGACACTCTCGAGGAATCGGCTTATCTCGTCGCGAGATCGACGGCCAGCGAGAAACCAATCGTCTTCACCGGAGCCATGCGCACGGTCAGCGACCTCGGCTGGGACGGTCCGGCCAATCTTTTCGAGGCAGTGCGGGTCGCGGCCAGCGAAGAGACGAGAGGATTCGGCGTGATGGTCGTCATTGGTGGACAGATATTTACCGCGCTCGACACCACCAAAACGAATACACACCTGCTTGACGCTTTCGAAAGTCCCGGGCTCGGCCCGCTTGGCGTTCTTGACGAGGGCGAGCTGATCCTCAGACGCGAGATGCCGCCATCGCCCCCTGTTATAACACCTAACACTTTGGCGACGCCCATCGACATCATTTTTGCCGCTGCGGGAACGGATTCCCGCCTTCTCGATGCCTCACGGGAGATCGCGCGCGGGCTCGTCCTCGCCGCGATGGGTCGCGGAAATGTCCCACCGGCAATGGTGCCCGGAATCCAGCGCTGGGTTGCGGACGGCAAACCGGTCGTGATTACATCGCGAACCCAGGGCGGTCGCGTCGGACATACTTACGGTTATCCGGGTGGCGGTCGGCGGCTCGAAGAGATGGGCGCGATTTTCGGAGGCTCGCGTCGCGCGCAACAGGCGCGTATCGATCTCATGCTCGGACTCGGCGCGGGGATGACCGACGCCGAGCTCCGCACGATGTTCGACTCGTGAACTTCGGGGCGAAGCTACGGACGCAAACTCGTTATCCAGAAGCGTCTCGACATTTCTGTACTTCCTCTCATTCAGACTAAATGAAACTCAACGCTCCTGAAAACGTCCGAAAGATTGCCGCTCGACTCGAGGAAGCCGGGTTCGAGACGTGGTGCGTTGGCGGCGCCATCCGCGACGCCCTCCTCGGCCATCCCGATCTCGACTGGGACCTTGCGACCGCTGCGAAACCCGATGAAGTGCGCAAACTTTTCAAGCGCACCGTTCCGGTCGGCGTGGAATTCGGCACCGTCGGAGTTCTCGACGCGGACAACGTCATGCACGAAGTCACGACTTTCCGGCGAGATGTTCAGACCGATGGCCGACATGCGGTCGTCGAATTCGGTGCGTCTCTCGAGGAGGACCTCGCCCGGCGCGACTTCACCATCAATGCGATCGCGTATTCGCCGAAGACCGGCGAGGTGCGTGATCCCTTCGACGGACAAAAGGACATCGCCCGCAAATTGATCAGGGCCGTCGGCGATCCGCGGGAAAGAATGGCGGAGGATCGCCTGCGTGCGTTGCGCGCGATACGGTTTGCGGCGCGGTTTGGATTCGAGATCGATCCCGCGACGTGGGAAGCAATCGTGGAAAGCGCTCCGCAGATGTCGAGATTGTCGGCCGAGCGTGTGAAGCAGGAGATCGAAAAGACGATGGATCAGGTGCGTATGCCGAGCCAGGCGTTCGCGAAGTGGCGGGAGAGCGGCGCGTTCGAGACCCTGATTCCCGCGTTGGCCAGAGTGACGGACCGTCAGCTCAAGCCGCTCGATCATCTGCGTCGTCCACTTCTGCCGCGGCGTCCAGCCCGGAGATCGACGCGCATCGCCGCACTTTTCGCGTCGGTTCCTCCGGCCAGTGTCCGCAAGATCCTCAAAGACCTCCGATTCTCGAATAGCGAGACGGAGTGGATTGGACTGCTGGTGGATCGGTGGCACGAGCTGGGGCCAAGGATGACTCGCGAGCTGCTCAAGGCGGAGGAGCGTTACGCGGCGGACCCGTGGGGCGACCGGACGCCGCCGAGCGTGGTGATCAGACCGTGGGCGGCGAGCGTCGGGCGCACGCGTCTTGCCCCTTTATTGCGTCTGGCGGATGCATTCTGGTGGGCGGCTCGGGATGCGGGGGAGCCAGCGCCCTACAAGCAGACGGTGGCAGCGACCTACAAGCGTGCGATCAA
>DASQPS010000326.1:0-4885 GCA_035643845.1 Gemmatimonadaceae bacterium
CCTTGATCATCGGGAGGAGCGGCACACCCGCGTGCCGAGCGACCGCGGCTCCATTACGCTGCAACGCGCCCAGATCGATCTCGACCCGGGCGCGAGCTAAAGTCTGCTTCATTGACGCTTCATTTGTGTTGCCGGTAGTATACGCGAGTCAGACAGTGCCTTCAACAAAATCGCCCCGTACTTCATCTCCATTCATGAATAAAACACACTCGCTCGACGACACACTCGCGCTCATGCATGACCTGCGCAAACGCTGCGAATGGGATGCCGCGCAGACGCACGAGTCGCTTCGACCTTATCTCATCGAAGAAGCAAACGAGCTGGACGACGCCATCAGACTCGGCGATCCGAACGCAATGCGCGAAGAGCTCGGCGATGTCTTGCTACAAGTGCTCTTCCACTCGGTGCTCGCCGAGGAACGCGGCGAATTTGATTTCTCGGACGTCGCTGCCGGTTTGATTACGAAGATGCGAGGTCGCCACCCGCACCTCTATGGCGACGCCGCGAAAGAGCCATGGGAGAAAATGAAGTCCCGACATCGGAAAAGCATCGCCGACGGCTTGCCGGCTGCGCTGCCGGCTCTGCATCGCGCGCACAGACTCCAGGATCGAGCGGCCGGAGTGGGTTTCGACTGGCCGGATGTGGACGGCCCGGCGGAAAAAGTTGCAGAGGAGCTTGAAGAGGTGCGCGACGAGATCCGGAAATCGCCGCCGCCCAAACCCGGCGCACCACCGAGCTTGGATGCGCGTCATTACGCACTGGAGGCTGAGCTCGGCGATCTACTTTTCGCCGTGGTCAATCTCTGCCGAAAGGCAGGTGTCCACGCATCGATTGCCCTGGACAAGGCAAACGCGAAGTTCGAGCGCAGGTTTATGGAGATCGAGCGCCTTGCTCGTGAACGCGGAATCGCAGTGGAGCATGCAGGCCTCGAAAAGCTCGACGCACTTTGGGATGAGGTAAAGCGCGCCGAGCGCGCCTGAGCGTTCAGCTAATCCAGGTTCCGAGCGCGAGAGACCAGATAGCGTAGAGGAGCGTTGCCGCGGAGACGACTCCGACGGCAAGGAGTAGCGCCGACAATATTTGGATTCCTGCGCGCAGCCCAGCGCCGCGCGTCTGGGCTGCCGAGCGTGCGCGCTCGAGGAGTCCCCATCCGCCGTACGACGCCACGCAAAGAGCTGCGCTGGCAACGACCATCCAGGCCCAAGGCCGCCACCACCCGACGCTCGCTACGATTATGAGTCCGGCTGCCAGGTCGATGGCGAGACGTCGAACCGATGCCGATTTCGCGCGATGGGCAAGGAACTCGGGAAGACTCGCGTCCGGGCGGAGGGCGGACAAAACCATCATACTATTAAGTCTGTATCAGGGAGCCGATTTTGGCGAGATCGCCCCACGATTTCAGAGCGACTTCGAGCCGCCTTCGATCTCCGCTGCCGCAAGTATTCCGCGCTCGATATAAATCGGACGAACGTGAGCGCGGAGTCGCGGCAACCGCGCTCCAAACGCAACCGCCGCTGCGATGCACGCGACACCGCCGATAGTCACCGTGTTCATCGGACCAATGCGGTCGGCGACGAATCCACCCAGAAGGCTTCCAAGTGGCGCGGTACCCAGAAATGCCATGGCGTAATACGACATCACCCTGCCGCGCATCTGGTCCTCGACGATTGTCTGAAGGATCGTGTTGGTCGAAGCCATCTCGACCATCATTCCGCCTCCAACGACCGGCAGCAGAAGGAGAGACAGCCACAGCACCCGCGACAGCGAGAACGCGATCAGGCCCGCGCCAAAGGCGCCAGTCGAGAGAACCATGACGCGACCGAGGCCGAGCACCGTTCGGCGGGACGCGAGATAGAATGCGCCCGCGAGTGCGCCGCAACCGGACGCTGTCATCAGATACCCCAGGGTATGCGGCCCGCCGTGCAGGACGTTGGCCGCGATCGCGGGCATGAGCACCGTGTAAGGCATTCCCATCGTTCCGACGAGAGCGATCAGAAGCAGCGAGTCGCGAATGGGCGGGAATTTCCTCACGTATCCAAATCCGGTTCGGAGCTCGTCCAGCATTTTGCTCGTGGCGGAGCGCAACGGCAATTTCTCGAGCCGCATCGCCAACAACGAGGCGATTACAGCCAGATAGGACACGGCGTCGACGGCAAAGCACCAACCCTCGCCAAAGAGGGCGATCATGATTCCGCCGATCGAGGGTCCGATGATGCGGCTCGCGTTCACCATCGACGAGTTGAGGGCGATTGCATTCGGAAGGTCCGCTCGGTCCGAAACCATCTCCACCACGAACGCCTGCCGCGCTGGGGTGTCGAACGCGTTGATCATTCCCTGCACCACCTGCAGTACCAGGATGTCCACGACCGTGATGATGCCAGCCAAGGTCAGTACCGCGAGCGCCACCGACTGGAGCATCGACAGAACTTGCGTCGCCAACAGAATTCGGTGACGGTTCCACCGATCTACCAGCACGCCCGCGAACGGGGCAAGCAGCAGCGTGGGAATTTGTCCGAAGAATCCGACGACGCCGAGTAGGACGACGGAGTGCGTAAGTCGGTAGACGAGCCAGCTTGTCGCAATGCGGGTGATCCAGGTGCCGACCAGCGATACCGTCTGGCCGCTGAAGAACAGGCGGTAGTTACGGTGCCTGAGTGCGCGGGTTAGATGGACAGCCACTCATTCGGTCCCCTCTTCCGCCTCGTCGCCGTGCTCGACGATGTCTCCAGGCTGGAAGAGAATCCCGCGGAGTACCTCCTGCCATTTCGCATTGCGCCGCAGCAAAAACTCCAGATCCATCCCGAAGTGCTTGAACTCCTCGTGTTGCGCGTTGCGCATAATCGCGCGTGCCTCGCGATCCTTCTCGAGCGCGAGTCGCTGCTCGTACCAGCCTATTGCCTCCGCTTCCTCGATGAGCGAGGTAATCATTCGCGCGAACGTTCGCGTCTTCGCCGAGAGCTCGTCCGGTGGTTCGTGGTATTGTTCGGTTGCCATCAGAGAGTTTTCATGGAGTCGATCGGACCTATGGCTTCAATCGATTCATCGTTCTAGGAAATGCGATGGCTTCCCTGATGTGATGAATCCCGCAAATCCACCCTACGGTTCTCTCGAGGCCGAGGCCGAAGCCTGAATGCACGAAGGTGCCGTATTTTCTGAGATCGAGGTACCAGTTGTATGCGTCGACTGGAAGATTCTCGTCCTTGATTCTCGCGAGCAACTTGTCGTGGTCGTCCTCGCGCTGCGAGCCGCCGATGATCTCGCCGTATCCCTCCGGCGCGAGGAGATCGTCGCATAGAACAGTGCGCGGATCGTCCGGATTCTCCTTCATGTAGAATGCTTTCGCCTGCTTGGGATAGTTGTAGATGAAGACGGGGCGGTCATGTCCTTCTACGAGAAGCGATTCGTCTTCAGCGCCAAGATCGTCGCCCCAGGTTACGGCGCTACCCTTGGATTGCAGGATTCTTACCGCGTCGCCGTAATTGATGCGGGGGAACGGGGGCTTGATGCTCTCGAGCTTCGCGACGTCGCGCTCCAGCTCCTTGAGCTCCGGTTGCCGACGCTCGAGCACGCGAGCGACTATGTACGCCACAAAATCTTCCTGCAGCCGCATATTGTCGTCCGAGTCGTTGAATGCGACCTCCGGCTCGACCATCCAGAACTCAGTCAGATGGCGCCGTGTCTTCGATTTTTCGGCGCGAAACGTTGGACCGAAGCAATAGATCTTCCCGAGTGCGGCAGCGGCTGCCTCTCCGTAAAGCTGGCCCGTTTGGGCGAGATACGCCGTCCCTTCGTCGAAGTACTCGGTGCCGAACAAGCCGCTGCGCTCCCCGATTGCCGCGGTAAGAATCGGAGTATCCACGAGCGTGAACTCGCGCTCGTAAAAAAAATCTCTGATCGCCTGTTCCGTCTCGCTTCGGATTTTCGCTATCGCTCTTTGCCTCGGCGTCCTCAGCCAGAAGTGCCGATTGTCGAGGAGGAAATCGATACCGTGCTCTTTCGGCTGGATGGGATAGTCGATCGGACTCTGGCCGTAGATCGTGAGATCTTTGACAGCAAGCTCGAAACCTCCTGGCGCGCGCGCGTCGGGCCGCACCTCTCCTTCGACCTCGATCGATGTCTCCTGGGTGAGCGTTCCGAAACGGGTCCATGATTCCGGCGAGACGGAATTCTTGACGAGCACGCATTGGAGGGTGCCGGTGCCGTCACGCATAACGATGAACGCGACTTTGCCAGAAGACCGGACGTGAGTGACCCATCCACGCACGCGGACATTCTGGCCCGGGTGTCGGGGCAGTTCTGAGATTCGAGAATATGGGGAATTCATCAACAGATCGTCGTGCGCGGCAAGGTAGGCACCGTTCGTAGCGAGTGTCAACCGCTCAAGCTGGTCGAATCGGCAATGATCGCAGATTTGAATCGCGGCTCGTGTCTGCGCGGTTCCGTCCACCGCGCCGTCTCGGTAGTATTACAGACTCGCCGCGACAATCTTCGAAAGACCGACATAAGGCTTCCTCTGACATGACCTTGCGCGCCCGCCTCGGCTGGGGCCTGTTAGCCATTGCGGTGGTTCTGATAGTACCGCTCGTTCTTTCGCTGAATTCGCTCGAGCACCTCTACGAAACGAGCCGGCTGCTCCGAGATCGTGAGTTCGCGGCCTCGATGCTGTTGGCGTCGTTTCGTGAGCGCACCGACGACACGAGGCGCGCCGAGGACGCCCTGCTCTTCCTCCACGACCAGAAGAGCGAGATTCGGATGCAGCGCGAGGTCGACACTCTCGTCGCGCTGACAGATTCTCTGGATCGGTACCGGCTCGGATTTTCGGCGAACCAGATCAGGGCGTCCCTGGATGCGCTGCGATCAGCGACGCGCGACGAATACGAACAGG
>DASQPS010000327.1:0-4652 GCA_035643845.1 Gemmatimonadaceae bacterium
CACCGAAGTTGGTGGCGAGATCTATGTTCGCCCCGGGCCGTTCCTTTTCATGGGCGGTGTTACCGGTGGTGAAAGCCGCGGCATGGTCACCAATCCTGACAAGCGTTCGCCGAGCTACCTGATGAAGCTCGGTTTCGACAAGCAGTTCAGCGATGACTTCCGCTTCCGTCTGACCGGATCCGAGTACGCGACGGCAAGCTCTGCCAGCAACACTTTGTTCAGCGGCGACAGAGCGGGCTCCCGGTACTATGACGTGCTGGAGAACACCAGCTCGACCGAGTCCGCGCAGGCATGGTCAGGTGCGATCCAGCCTGGTCTCAGCAACAGTATCCACTCGGTTGTCGTCAATCCGTTCATCCAGCTCAAGGGGCTCGAGTTCTTCGGCAACATCGAGGAAGCCAAGGGCCGTGCGCGTGGTGAGACTGCCAACCGCACCTGGAAGCAGAATGTTGGTGAAGTGACGTACCGCTTCCTGCCCGACCAGAGAGTGTACGTGTCGGCTCGCTACAACACAGTGAAGGGGCAGCTGACTGTCGGTGCTCCCGATGTCACCGTGAATCGCTGGCAGGTGGGCGGTGGCTGGTTCATGACCCCGAACGTCCTCAGCAAGCTCGAGTTCGTGAATCAGAAGTACCTGGACTTCCCGGCCAACGATATCCGCAACGGGGGTCAGTTCAAGGGGTTCATGGCTGAAGGCGTGGTCGCCTTCTGAGGGTGAGCGCCATGCTTCTCTCCAGCGTACCCGCAGCAGCGGTGCCGCTGTTCAAGACACTCTCGCGAGATGAATGCGAGAGTGTCTTGCTGCGTAACAGGGTGGGCAGGATTGCATTTGCCCTGCACGACCGTGTTAGCATCGTACCAATCCATTTTGTGTTTCTGAATGGCTGGATCTACGGCCGGACCGCATCGGCGGGCAAACTGCGGCAGATACTGCGTAACCGCCGCGTCGCGTTTGAAGTCGACGAGTATAGTCAGCTCTTCGATTGGCGCAGCGTAGTAGTACATGGTCCGTTTTACCTGATCCCGGCTGACGCGACCAGGCGCACGCGGAGCGTTTACCAGACCGCGGTCGTCGCCATTCGGCAGCTCGCTCCGAACGCACTCACCGACACCGACCCAGTCCCGTTCCGTGACGAGCTTTTTCGAATCCGCGCCGTAGAAGTCACTGGCCGCGCTTCTGTGCCTTCCGGCGGCCAGAGATTGTTCGCCGCCGAGAACGGAGCAATTTCAGAAAACCTCGAGGCGGATGATGACGCTCGGCTGCGTGACGACGTGCAGTCAGCCATCGACTTGATGGTGATTCCCAATAAGGCAGACATCTATATAGAGACGTTTGATGGCGTCGTCGTTCTCAGCGGAACTGTGGAAACGCCTCGCGATCGCCACGAAATCGAGACCGAGGTTCTGAAGATTCCAGCGGTTGTTGCGGTCGTTCAGGAGCTCGAGACCGCGTTTCCCGCCAGGCAGGAACGATTCCCGGCCGAGCTCGCACGCGATGCAATGCGTGAGCTGAGACGCAACAGCGACCCCGATGGTATCGGGCTTCCCGCCTCCTGCGTCCCGCGGCCCGCAGTCAAGGTCGTAATCGAGCACGGATGGCTTCGACTGGAAGGTGTCGTCCAGTCTCAACAGCAACGCGACGATGCGATTCGTCGATTGCGCACCGTGAGGGGTTCTCGCGGTGTCATCGATCGTACCCACATCGCGAAAGTGGTGTGAGGAGGAACAATGCCTCTCATGGAAACCGAAGTCAGACCCGGAATACACCCGCCGTCGCCTGGAACGAAGCCGCCAGTAATAGTCCTCGCAACCGACGGAACGACTCAGTCCGATCCCGCGATTGCCTTCACTCTCGCGTTGTCGAAGAGAAAAGCTGTCGACGTTAAAGTCATCACCGTAGCCGATAACGTGCCGGTCCCTTTTGGTGGGGTCGATGCGGAGGTGATGCTGGAGATCGAAGAAGACCTTAAGCGCGATACATTGGCTGCTGTCACACATCAAGTGACGCTTGGTGGAGACGACAATTGGCCGATAACCCTCGAAACAGGCAATCCTGGCGGCCACATCAGTGGCTTCGCTGACAAATGCGATGCAACGGTGATTGTTCTGGGCCTCGGTGGCCACGGTGTGGCAGCGCGACTATTCGGCAGCGAGACCGCGTTGCGTCTGGTGCGCGTGAGCAGCACTCCAGTTCTCGCGGTCGCGCCGGAATTTCGCACTGAGCCGCGCCGGATCCTGGTTGCAATGGATTTCAGCGAGGCCAGCATCGAAGCCGCTCGACTCGCGCTCGACTTCGCCGACAAAAACGCAACCGTAGTACTCGCGCATTGTGTTCCCTGGCGCCGGAACGAATACGTTCCCGAGAAGTGGTTCCGTTCGCACGAGGTCGCGATCGCAGCCGAGCTGAGTCGCGTCGCACGATGGCTCGACGCGGATAAGAAATTCCGGATCAGTCACCGCATACTATATGGTAGCGTTGCTACCACCTTGCTTTCCTATGCGAAGGAGTTGGGTGCAGATCTGATTGTGACCGGCAGCCACCGTCGGTCATTGCTCGCCCGCGTGCTCGCCGGCCAAACCGTAACGAAGCTCATTCGGGGCGCGCACTGCTCGGTCCTGGTTCTGCCTGCAGCAGCAGCTTTCAAAAACTCGGCTGGACTCCCCGAGTTCGCTGCTGCTGCAGGTGGAAGGGACTGGTCCAGAATCCTTATCGAGTTCTCACGAAACAATGCCGGCCGTCGCGCACGGCTTGAGATCGACGACGCTTCCATCGGCGCGCAGACAGAGATGTCTGGATACCGCTTTCAGGGCGCGACCTTCGAGCCCGCCTCCGATCGCGTGACGCTAATGTTCGGAACCGGGAAAGCTGGTGGTTCGCATCTCGAGCGCGGAATCACTCGGGTCAAGTCGGTCGAAGTTCTTTGCAGCAAGCAAACGGGGGCTGACGTCGCTCTAGCCATTGGTCATGATGGCGGCCAGACGTTACTCGCATTCGATGTTCCGGACTCCACTGTGTCGAGGTTGGACGAATGACGGGCAACGCAGGCCTCGCCTACGTCGGCACGACGGCCTCGCCAAACCGGCCGGCGGTTAGCGCAACGCGTTCTGTCCGCCGCGAACCGCGTGAGTTCAACATTACGGTCCCGATCGTGGTGATCGCGATGGCGATTATCGGGGCGGTCGAAGGATATCTAGCAGGCGAATGGCAGTACGCGAAAGTCATTTGGGAGCTGGGTCTGATTGGCGCCGGGCTGCCGGTAGTCCTTCGCACCATTCGTGGAATGTTCCGTGGAGAGTTCGCTGCGGATCTGGTCGCGAGTCTTTCCATCGTTACCGCGGCAATCATTTACGAGCCGTTCGCCGGATTGGTGATCGTGCTCATGCAAACCGGCGGCGAGGCACTTGAGAAGTTCGCCGAGCGTCGTGCATCGGCGGCAGTAGCCGAGCTGGAAAAAAAGGCGCCTCGTATCGCGCATCTGCTGACGTCGACTCAAGGTCTCGTCGACGTGCCAGTGGACCGGGTTCAGCCGGGCGACACGTTCCTCGTTCGACCCGGTGAGCTGATTCCGTGTGATGGGACGGTGATGAGCGGTATCTCCGAGATAGACGTCTCGCAGCTCACTGGTGAGGCGATCCCGATAGCTGCTGTCGCAGGGGCGTCGGTGATGAGCGGCTCGCTCAACGCGCATGGTGTTCTGAGCATCCGCGCAACGGCGAGGGCCGCCGAGAGCCAGTACTCGCGTATCGTCGAGCTGGTCCGCACGGCGCAGGCGTCGAAGGCACCGCTGCAACGAGTCGCCGACCGTTACGCAATGTGGTTCACTCCACTAACGCTGGTCCTCTGTGCGCTGGCATACGCCTTCAGTGAATCGTGGGTGATCGTGCTGGCAATACTGGTGGTGGCGACTCCGTGCCCGCTCATTCTCGCCGCGCCGGTCGCGCTCATCGGCGGAATCAACAGAGCTGCCCGCCGCAAGATCATCATGCGACACGGTGCCGCCCTAGAGTACCTCAGTGAGGCGACGATCGCCGTGTTCGACAAGACGGGCACGCTCACCATCGGCAAGCCAAGCGTCAAGACAGTCGTCGTACTCCCGGGGTTTACGGAGCAAAAAGTTCTCACGTATGCAGGAGCGGTAGAGCGCGGGTCCAGTCACCTGCTGGCGCGCGTCGTAACTGACGAAGCGGTCCGTCGTTTCGGATCGCTGCCTGAGGCAACTCAGCATCGGGAATCACCGGGCGAGGGCCTCGTTGGATTGGTGAATGATACGGACGTAGTCGTCGGAAGTCGTGCATTCGTCTCAACCAAGGCTACTGAGTCGCTAGACCAGTTCGCTCAATACGAACGCTCCGAAGCAGGTCTCAAGGCGTACGTACTTCTCGACGGCAAGGCCGCCGGGATCATCGAGTATGCAGACGAAATGCGCACCGAGCTGCCGGTGTTGTTGAGAACGCTTCAGCGCTTCGGAATTACGCGACGCGTCCTGCTTTCTGGCGACCGCACTGCAAACGTGCGAGCGGTCGGTGAGGCGGCGGGGATCGACCAGATCTACGGTGAGCTGTTGCCCGCCGACAAAGCCGCCATCGTATCTCGTTATCGTGCCGCGGGCGACGTCGTCGTCATGGTCGGTGACGGCACCAACGACGCACCC
>DASQPS010000328.1:0-4734 GCA_035643845.1 Gemmatimonadaceae bacterium
TCGGAGAGTTTTACTCCGTGGCGGTCGTCAACAAGAAACAGCAGGCCGACACCGGCACCAAGATGATCCACATCGGCAAGAACACGAAGTCGACGATCGTCTCCAAAGGAATCTCCGCCGGCGAAGGCAACAATAGCTACCGCGGTCTGGTGCGGGTCCTTCCGAAAGCGGAGGGCGCCCGCAACTACACGCAGTGCGATTCAATGCTCATCGGCAACAAATGCGGCGCGCACACGTTCCCGTACATCGAGGTGCAGAACAGCACCGCGACTCTGGAGCACGAAGCGTCGACCTCAAAGATCGGCGAAGATCAGATCTTTTACTGCAAGCAGCGCGGCGTGAGCGCCGAGCACGCGGTGTCGATGATCGTGAGCGGTTTCTGCCGCGAGGTGTTCAAGGAATTGCCGATGGAGTTCGCGGTTGAGGCGCAGCAGCTGCTTGGCATCACATTGGAAGGAAGCGTAGGCTGATTCACTGATCGCAAATGGCCTCGCGGAATATTCTCGACAGAATCAGCACTGCCTGGGCCTGGCTCCGCTCTGGGCCCAGGACTCCGGGATATCCGTTCACCGCCAACTGGACGCTGTTCAGTCAGGCGGTTTACGCGATACAGACAACATTCAATCAATGGTTTCGTGCTAGAAATAAATGATCTGCACGCCGGCATCGGCGATCGGGAAATACTTCGCGGCATCTCGCTAAGGGTCAATGCGGGCGAGGTACACGCCGTGATGGGTCCAAATGGTTCCGGCAAATCAACGCTCGCTCAGGTCCTCGCTGGAAATCCGTCGTACGAGGTGACGCGAGGATCCGTTCGGTACGACGGTCAGGATCTTCTCGAGATGGATCCCGAAGTGCGCGCCCAGAACGGAATCTTTCTGGCTTTCCAGTACCCCGTCGAAATTCCTGGCGTATCCAACGCCTATTTCCTCCGCTCCGCGTACAACGAAATCCGCAAGGCAAATGGAATGGAGGAAGTCGATCCACTCGAGTTTCTGGATCTCGTCGAAGAGAAACTGAAGCTCGTCGACATGGATCAAAGCATGCTCTCGCGCTCCGTCAACCAGGGATTCTCTGGCGGGGAAAAAAAACGGAACGAGATATTCCAGATGGCTGTGCTCTCGCCTCGCCTCGCGATTCTGGACGAGACTGATTCCGGACTCGACATCGACGCGCTGCGCATCGTCGCCGAAGGCGTGAACAAGCTTCGCTCGCCGGAGAACGCGACGATCGTCGTCACGCACTACCAGCGTCTGCTCAATTACATCGTTCCAGACTTCGTGCACGTTCTCGCGAACGGGCGCATAGTGAAATCGGGCGGAAAGGAGCTCGCTCTCGAGCTGGAAGAGAAGGGTTACGACTGGCTTCAGAACTCCAGCGCATCGAACGAAGCGGCAGTTGGAGTCCGAGCTTGAAAGACACAGCTACTCGAAAGACCGCGAAGCCAAAAAAGAGTTCCGTCGCGGTTCCGTCTGGAGAAACTGGCAAGCCCGCCGCGACCCGCGCTCCGGGATCCATCGAGGTTTATCGCGCGGATTTCGATCGCCAGGCTGCCGGCCCGGATTGGCTCAACGCACTGCGCCGCGAAGGCATTGCCCGTTTCGAGTCACTCGGCTTTCCAAACACCAAAAATGAAGATTGGCATTTCACCAGTGTGGCTACGATCGCCGAGCGATCGTTCCATATCGCGAAGGACGATGCGCGTGCCGAGTCCAGGGAAAACGCCGCGGGAATGATTGGGCGTGGCGATTTCGACCGCTTCTCGTTCGGAGAGCGCGAATGGCACACGTTCGTATTCATAAATGGTCGCTTCTCTGAGGATCTTTCCTCGTACGCCGGACTCGGTGCGGGCGTACGCGTGAGCTCTCTTGCCACTGCGATCCGAAGTGGAATCGGTCGCCCGGAAAGACATCTCGGTCGGATCGCCGCCTTCGGGCAGCACGCATTCACCGCGCTCAACACCGCGTTTATTTCCGACGGCGCTTTCATCGAGCTCCAGGCCAACGCTGTGGTGAAGCATCCGATCCATCTGCTTTTCATCTCGGTGGGCGACGCCGAAGCGGTGTCGCATCCGCGAAACCTCATCGTGGCGGCGCCGAACTCTCGTGCCTCGATAGTTGAGAGCTATGTCTCGGTGGGTGAAAGCACCTATTTCACGAACGCGGTCACGGAGATATCGCTCGGAGAAGGCGCGCGTTTGGACTACTACAAAATCCAGCGGGAGAGCGAAAAGGCATTTCACGTTGGAACCGCACAGGTGCGTCAAGAGCGCGACAGCCAGCTCCATTCATTCTCATTCGCGGTGGGTGGGTCGCTGGCGCGCACCAATGTCTATACGTCGCTCGACGGCGACGGCGCGACGTGCACGCTAAACGGGCTCTACCTGGCGGACGGGAATCAACACATCGATAACCAGACGAGCATTGAGCATATCGCGCCCAATTGTCCGAGCCACGAGGTTTACAAAGGCGTTCTCGACGGTCGCTCGCACGGCGTGTTCAACGGCAAGGTCTACGTCCATCCCGAAGCGCAAAAGACGGATGGAAAGCAGAGCAACAACAATCTTCTGCTTTCGCCGAATGCGCGTGTGGACACGAAGCCACAGCTCGAGATATTTGCCGATGATGTCAAATGCACTCACGGAGCAACGGTCGGTCGGTTGGACGACGTCGCGATGTTCTATTTGAACAGCCGTGGAATTGGACCGGAGACGGCGCGCATGCTCCTGACGTACGCTTTCGCGGCTGATGTTCTGGAGACGATCGAGCTCGAACCGCTCAAGAAGGAGCTGGAAAAAATGGTACTGGCTCGGTTCGCGACTACCTCAATCTCGGCATAGCGACACACTGCTTCGGAGCCTGCCACGATGGACGACGTGCGCCGCGTCTATCTCCCGAGCAGGTACAAGACCACGACGATCACGAGTACTGCCATCACGATCACATTGGTAGGAACGCGGCGTGGCGAGTCTGGGTCGAGGTCACCGGCGAGGATGGGGTGCTTGATCGTATTCCGGCGGGTGTTGATGTCCTTTTCCCTCTTGCTTGCCGTCACTGGCTCAATGACGGCTACACCCAGCGGAAGACGCTTCGTCGTGAAAGTGAGAATTGCGGTGCCCACTTCCACCTTGTCGCCTTCAGCGAGGGATCGCGGCTCGGCGAGCGTCGCCCCGTTCACTACGGTCGGATTCACCCCGCACGGATGGAGAACGAACTTGCCATCCTCAGATCGGAGCTCCGCGTGATTGCGCGAAACGGCCGGCTCGCGGATGAGGATGTGGCTCGCCGCGTCGCGCCCGATCGTCAGGAGAGAATTCCTGACAGGGTACGCCCGTCTCTCGAACTCGTATATGAGGTGGGCGCTGTCATCGCCCGGGGCCTGTAAAGCCATAAAAGCCATGGAATCTCCTGTTCCTTAGACGAGCAAGGGCTTTGGCAGGCCACACTAACCCTCTCCAAAAAGGGTGTTAGTTCCCCATGAAAAACGGCGAAGGGACTCGAACGGCGCGGCCTGAGGGCGTATTATACCGCCAACCAATAATCCAACTCCCCGGAGGGGGCATGGCTACAAAACTCGAAAAAACCCTGAAGCGCGAAATCGACATCGATGGAAAGGCCTACATGGTCGCAATCTCGCCAGAAGGCGTTAAGGTCACGCAAAAGGGCTTTCGACGTGGTCCGGAGCTGACGTGGCGATCGATCATCAGCGGCGAAGCCGAGATGAATCAGCAGCTCAAGACTTCGGTAGGGGCAACGGGCGGAGAATCGGGGGAGTAGCAGTTACGGGCTAGTCTGGATGTTCGGATTGCTCTGAACGTCGGACAAATGCTCCTGGATGATCACCCATTTGCCGTTCCGTTTCTGGAACACTGCCGTCCACGCCCCGCCGATGACGTGATTCATTCCCATCGGCGTCAGGTGCGGTACGCGATAAGTGCTCGTCATCACGGCCGCGTCCGGTGCGAGCACATCGACCGTCATCGAGGTCCACTCCCATCGCGGCTGACGCATGTTTTGGCCGACATAAGTCCAGAATGCCTGAATCGCCTGCTGCAGCTGCGGTCGAGTTGTAGTGATGACCCCGCCGCTCGCTGAGATCACGCGGCCTTCAGTGGGGTACAGACTCATAAGTCTGTTGACGACATCAGGCTTGGACAGATCGTAAGTCCTGACAACGAGATTCTTGAGCGTGTCCGCAATTGCCTTCTTTTCCGCGCTCGACATGTCAGCAGCGGAGCGTGGCGCGCAGGCACCCGCGATAGCAACTGCCACGAAAATTCCCGCCAAATAGGGCTTTATCATCGCCCCCAAGTATAGCCGTCTCGCGCAGTTTGTTGCACGCAGAGACGGACCTCGAGATGGCGCGGTGATGTCAGTCCAGAAACGGAGACTTTCCATGTCTCTGGTGGGGGACACACATCGGGCAAATGAGGGGTTAACCCCCTAAACGGTCACTTAACGGTCGGCTTGGCGGTTGCTTCTATAGAGGCCGCTGGCGCGAATCATATGTTCTCCGCCGGGGTAGCAGCGATCGTAGTGCAACATTTCCCGTGGATGGGAAGGAGTTTTTATGAAAAAGAGTTATCTGTTGCTGGCAGGAGCGGGTGCTGTGCTCCTCGCAGCTTGCAGCGGTGACAAGCAGACTTCGATGAACGCTGATCTCAAGAACGATCTGGCTCTTGCCTCGTCGTCAGACGGGATCACGCTCGCCAACGCTTCGCCCAACGCCCCCCAA
>DASQPS010000329.1:0-3356 GCA_035643845.1 Gemmatimonadaceae bacterium
ATAGTGCTGTTCACGATTCTCGATCGCGGCAGACTCATAAGTCCTGCATACGGTCGAATGTCTCAGAGAGAAATCGACCGGCTGCGTCGGGTTGACCGGCTTCGTTTCGCAAGCGCGGAGGCGCCGAGATAATGCCGATCAAGGTGAAGGTCGTCGAGCGTCCCGTCGAGGATGTCAGCTACATACGCGCGACGCTCAAGGGGATGGCGCTGACCGTAAAGCATCTGTTCGATGTCAATGGAAGAGTCACGATCCAGTATCCCGAAGAGAAATCACCCATCTCGCCGCGGTGGCGTGGCACGCACCGCATGCTTACGACGGAGACTGGCAAGGCGAGATGCGTAGCGTGCGGTCTGTGTCCCACGGTATGCCCTGCGAATTGCATCAAGCTGGTGCCAGGCGAGGACGAAGAGGGCAACCGGTATCCGCTCGTGTTCGAGATCGACGAGTTCCGCTGCATTTTCTGCGGGTACTGCCAGGAAGTCTGCCCGGAAGAGGCGATCCACGTCGGGCGTCATTATGAGAATTCGGAGTATTCTCGCGAAGGTTTCGTCTACGATCTGCAGCGTCTGATGGACCAGTCCCACCCGGTGTGCGAGCTGTGGGACCCAGAAGATCCGAAGGGCGAATGAACGAGCCGCACTACGCGCTGTTCTACGTTTTTCACTTCTATCTTTTCGGTGTGATCGCGCTGGCGTCGGCGATCGCTTTCGTGACGCGCAAAGGTCCGGTCGCCGCGGCGCTGTGGCTCGTCAACACCATGTTCAGCCTGGCTGCGCTTTACGTAATGCTCGATGCTCAATTCATCGGCGTGATGCAGGTGATCATTTATGCCGGCGCGATCATGGTCGTCTTTCTCTTCGTCGTCATGCTGCTCAATCTCGGCCATCCGTCTGAGCTCGCCGATGCTCGAGGAAAGGGTTGGAAATTCGCGGCTGCGCTCGTTGGGCTCGGGCTGCTGAGCGAAATAATGGTCATCGGACGGGCGAGGCTTCCGCAGCAGCTCATAGTGCCTCGCGATTTTAACGAGCAGCAGCTTGAGAAACTCAACGCCGTCGGCACCATTGCGGCGCCGCTTTTCCGGAACTATCTGCTCGCCTTCGAGCTCACAAGCGTATTGCTGCTCGTCGCGATTGCCGGCGCAGTCGTGCTCGCTCGGGGGAGGACAGAAAGTGCTCGCTGAATCTCTCGCGCTCACTGCCGCTCTCTTCATCATCGGAGTCGTCGGCGTCCTGATCCACCGCAACGCAATCATCATCTTCATGTGCGTCGAGCTCATGCTGACGTCCGTGAATCTGACGTTTGTCGCGTTTTCCCGTTTTTACGGGACTGCCGGCCAGGTCTTCGTCGTATTCGTAATGACTGTATCAGCGGCGGAAGCCGCAGTCGGGTTGGCGATCATCATTGCGATCTTCAGGCAGCGCCAGACAGTGAATCTCAAAGACATCAACCTTCTGAGAGGCTGATGCTGATCCAGTCCGTAGCGACACTCAGTGCGCAATCGAGCCCCTTGTCGGGCACTGTCGCCGCATGGATGTGGCTGCTGCCGGTTCTGCCGCTCGCCGGATTCGTGATCAACGGCTTACTCTCGCTCAATAGCTTCCACTGGGGACCCGCGGATCCGAATGCTCCTGATCATCACCTGCATTCGGAAGCCGCAGCCGCCGCGCCAGAGATATCCCACGCGGAGGAAGTTGGCGCGGCAGGCGACGACCACCACGCGGTGAAGCGGCACCGATTCGCCACGCTGACGAGCATCGTCGGACCGGGTGTGCTCGTGCTGTCGTTTCTGCTTGCAGTGGCAATCTGGTGGGCAATGCTTGGTGCCCATTCCGACGCACCTTATATCCAGCGGTACTTCAGCTGGATGCCCGTCGGTGATCTCAGGATCGATGCCGCTTTCCAGCTCGACCAGCTGTCGATGCTCATGATCCTCGTCGTTACTGGCGTCGGAGCACTGATACACATCTTCAGCGTCGGATACATGCAGGACGATCCCGGATATCCGCGCTACTTCGCCTATCTAAACCTGTTCGTGTTTTTCATGCTCCTGCTGGTGATGGGCGCGAACTATCCGGCGCTGTTCGTGGGATGGGAAGGTGTGGGATTATGCTCGTACCTGCTGGTCGGATTCTGGTTCAACGACAAGGTCAACGCCGACGCAGGCAAGAAGGCCTTCATCGTAAATCGCATCGGTGATTTTGGGTTTCTCGTTGCGATGTTCATACTCTTCGCGAATATCGGCACGCTCGATTTCGTCGGCGTGAACGCAGGCGCCGCGCAGTTGGGAGCGGGTAGCGCTCTGGTGAACACGATTTGTCTCTTCATGTTCCTCGGCTGCACAGGGAAGAGCGCGCAGATACCGCTTTATATATGGCTACCGGACGCGATGGCAGGTCCAACTCCGGTCTCGGCGCTCATCCACGCCGCGACGATGGTCACGGCTGGCGTGTATCTCATCGCCCGGAGCGCCGTCCTTTTCTCGCTTTCGCCGATCGCATCGCTCACGGTCGCGGTGGTGGGCGTGCTCACCGCGATTTTTGCCGCCACGATCGGTCTCAAGCAGTGGGACATCAAGAAGGTACTGGCGTATTCAACCATCTCGCAGCTCGGATACATGTTCGTGGGCGTTGGAGTTGGCGCGTACGTCTCGGGAATGTTTCATCTCGTAACTCACGCCTTTTTCAAGGCGCTCCTGTTCCTCGGTTCAGGCTCCGTCATTCACGCAATGCACCGAGCGTATCACGCGACGCACAACGCCGATGACGCGCAGGACATGCGCAACATGGGCGGACTGAAGCGTTACCTGCCGACGACGTGGATTCTTATGTGGATCGCGACGCTCGCGATCTCCGGCATTCCTCCGTTCTCTGGCTTCTTCTCGAAGGACGAAATCCTCGGACAGGTGTTCGCGAGAGCGCAGGGTTCGACTTTGGCGACGACTACATGGCTCGGAATTCCGGGCAACGTTCTGCTTTACGCGATTTATGTCATCGGAGTGATTGCCGCGTTCCTCACTGCGATCTACATGACCCGAATGATGCTCTACACGTTTCACGGACCCAATCGCACCGGCGCGGAGGAAGAACGTCATCTGGGCGAGCCCTCGGTGGTTATGACAGGGCCGCTGGTGGTGCTCGGGATTCTCGCTCTTGTCGGCGGCTGGCTCAATCTTCCGCGCGCGATTACGAGTCTGATTCCGCTGGGGCCGAGCGAAGTTCTGGCGCGCTGGCTGGACCCCGTGGTGGGGTCCTCGACAGCGCGCTTGACCGCTGGAGCCACCGAAGTTCAATCCGCAAACGAGCAGCTGCTCATGGGCGTCGCGGTGGTGATTGCCGTCGCTGGTATTCTGCTCG
>DASQPS010000330.1:0-2203 GCA_035643845.1 Gemmatimonadaceae bacterium
TGGTGAACAAGGCCATTCAGGGTAGATATCCGCCGGGATCGACATTCAAGCTCGCGGTGTCTGTCATCGCACTGGAGAATGGTCTCGTCGGATTGAACGAGCACATGCCGGCGCCTTGTACGGGTGGCTATCAGTTCGGCAACCGGTATTTCCGTTGCTGGGACCGGCACGGCCACGGATACCTGAATCTCGAAGGCGCGATCAAGCATTCCTGCGACGTCTTCTTCTACCAGCTGGGGCTCAAGATTGGACTCGCGAGGCTTATTGCTGGTGGAATCTCACTCGACATGCGCGACAGGTCCGGCATCGATCTGCCCGAAGAGAATCAGCCGTATTGGCCTTACGCGGTCGACTATTACAACAAGAAATACGGGCCGCGTAATTGGAGCAATGCGGAAACGTTGAACCTGGCGATCGGGCAGGGCGCAAACTCACAAACCGTCGTCAACATGGCGAAGCTGTATAGCGCCATCGCTACGGGAGGCGAGGCACCCCGCCCGGAGGTTGCGCATCTCGTTCCGCAGAAGAAGCAGGTCTTTCACATCACGACGCAACAGGATTCGGTTCTTCTCGAGGGCTTGCAGGCGGTGCTGCAGGGTGGAGGAACAGCTGCGGCGTCGGCGATCCAGGGACTTACACTTGCGGGCAAGACGGGAACCGCACAGAACACCGGCGGGCCGGATCACGGCTGGTTCGTGGGTTTCGCACCGGCTATTCATCCCAAAATTGTTGTCGCCGTGTTGCTGGAGTTCGGTCTTCACGGATCCCGCGCTGCGCACATCGCCACGGCGATCATCGGTCATTACCTGAAGGTTGGGCCAATCACCGCCACCATGGACGAAGGCTGATGAATACGCGCGTTCGAGTCGCGCTTTAGTGTGCGAATCCGATGAGTAGGCCAATCGTTTCCGACTACAAGCTCCTCGTCGCCGCCGGACTCCTTTCCGTCTTTGGCGTCGCGATGGTGTACTCGGCTGGGCAGACCGACACACCGACGGCGGTTGCGCACGCCTACAAGTCGCAGATGCTGTGGCTTCTGATCGGTTTGGGTTTCGCTTACGCCGTCGGCCATTCCTCGGTGAGATTCATTGAGTGGATGACTACGCCGCTCTATCTGCTATCGGTCTTCCTTCTCGCATTGACGCTCGTCATCGGCAAGGGCGCTGGAACGGCCGCCAGCACGAAGAGCTGGCTTGCCATCGGAAGCCATCGCATCGGACAGCCGTCCGAAATCGCGAAGGTGACGGTTGTGCTCATGCTCGCCAAAGTATTATCCGCACGACGAGAATCCGCTCGATCACTCCTCGATTTGTGGAAGCCGGCAGCAGTGGTAGTCGTTCCATGGCTCATCATCATGCTCCAGCCGGACCTGGGTACGGGCATCGTCTTCATCGGAATTTTCTTTGCGATGCTGTTCTGGTCTGGCGTTTCGTGGCCGCTGCTTCTTCTGATCGCGAGCCCCGCGATAAGTTTGATTCTCTCCTTCAGCGTTGGACTCTGGGGCGCGTGGTTCTTCATTTTGCTCGCGCTCGTTTTGTGGTACCGGCCATTCCTGATTGAAGGAATTGTGCTGATGGTGCTCAACGTCGCCACAGGCGTCATTGCACCGATTATGTGGGAGAAGCTCGCTCCGTACCAGCAAAACCGCTTAAAGACTTTTCTCGATCCGACGGCCGACGTGCGCGGCTCGGGTTACCACGTGATCCAGTCGAAAGTCGCGATTGGCTCGGGTGGTCTGTTCGGCCAGGGATACACGCTCGGCACCCAGAAGCGTCTCGCGTTTCTTCCGGAGCAGCACACCGACTTCATTTTTTCGGTCGTGGGTGAGGAGCTTGGATTCATCGGCGTTGCGGTCGCGTTGGCGCTTTTCCTCTGGCTTTTTCTCCGCATCACTCAGATCGCCGAGCGCGCCAACGATTCGTACAGCAGCCTGGTGGCGTTCGGACTTATGTCCGGTTGGTTCGTGCACGTTCTTGTGAACGTCGGCATGACGCTCAACCTCATGCCGATCACAGGAATCCCCCTTCCATTTTTCAGCTACGGCGGGTCGTTCATGCTCGCGAGTTGGTTAGCCGTCGGCATTCTCATGCGCATCTCTGGCGAAGGACGGGGCAATGCTTTGTCCCTCAACGGATACTAGCTCGGCTCTCTTATGAATCGTTGCGTGTGGGCGGGAGGCGAGGGGTGTCCACTTCGCCGACGA
>DASQPS010000331.1:0-4302 GCA_035643845.1 Gemmatimonadaceae bacterium
CACGACTTCTATGAGCGGCGTGCCGAGATCACCAAGCGCCTGATAACCGAAAAAGGGTTCAGCGCCGTCGCCGTCGAGGCCGATTGGCCGGACGCGTACAGAGTCAACAGGTATGTTCATGGCGGATCAGAAGACCGTGACGCCAGCGCCGCTCTGAGCGGATTCGAGCGCTTTCCCACATGGATGTGGCGAAACACCGTCGTGCTGGACTTCGTGAAGTGGCTCCGCGAGTACAACGCAACGCAGCCGGAAAGTCGCAGGACCGGATTTTTTGGTTTGGATCTTTACAGTCTCTTCAATTCAATCGGAGCTGTTCTCGACTACCTGGACAAAGTGGATCCGGAAGCCGCGATGCGCGCCCGGTACCGCTACCGGTGCTTTGAGCATTTCGGTGAGGACAGCCAGGCCTATGGCTACGTCGCAAGCTTCGATCTTTCGAAGTCCTGCGAGGACGAAGCAGTGAATCAGCTCGTCGAGTTGCAGAGGAATGCTCTGAACCTTGGCAACCAGGAAGACCGCGACGACTTCTTCGACGCCGAACAGAACGCGCGGCTGGTGCGAAACGCGGAAGAGTACTACCGGTCGATGTTCCGAGGCCGGCAGTCGTCATGGAACCTGCGCGATACTCACATGGCGGAGACCGTCGACGCTCTCGTCGCGTACCTCAAGAGAAAGCGACGGGAGCCAAAGATCGTCCTGTGGGCGCACAACTCTCACCTTGGCGACGCGCGTGCAACCGAGATGGGATCACGGGGCGAGCTGAATGTAGGTCAGCTCGTGCGCCAGAAGTATGGCTCCGAAGTCATTCTTGTCGGCTTCACGACGTACACCGGCACTGTTACAGCGGCAACCGATTGGGACGACCCCGGGGAGCGCAAGCGCGTGCGTCCCGCGCTGCCCGATAGTTACGAGCTTGGGTTCCACCACACCGGACTGTCGCAGTTTTTCGTCGACCTGCGCAATGGAGCCGGGCACACCACCCTGCTTTCCCGACCGCGTCTCGAGCGGGCTATCGGAGTCGTGTACAGGCCAGAGACAGAGCGAATCAGCCATTATTTTCGAGCCAATATGCGGGAGCAATTCGATGGTGTCTTCCACATCGATGAGACCCGCGCCCTCGAGCCACTCGAGAAGCCGGAGCGCTGGCACGAGGTCGAACCGCCCGAAACTTTCCCCTCCGGAATCTGACGCAACACAACCGGAGTGAAGCGGCCGACTTTACGCCGCGGCCACCTCGCTGGTGCAGTACGGACACCGCGACGCAGCTGGATCGATAGTCATTTTACAGAACGGACAAGTTTTCTTCGCCGGCTCCGCCGTGGGCTTGATGAAGATCTTGGAAATGCGCCACGCGACGAAGCCGATGATGATGAAGTTGATCACCGCCGACGCAAAGTCGCCGACGCCGAACTTGATCGAGCCGACCGTCCAGGTCGCTTTCTGCCATTCTCCGCCGGGTCCGATGGCGACGATGACAGGCATGATGAAATCGTCGACGATCGATTTGACGAGCGCATTGAGAGCTGTGCCAACGACCACGGCGATCGCAAGTGCGACTACGTTCTGCTTGAGCAGAAAGTCCTTGAACTCCGTGTACATTTTCACAGCCGTTCTCCAGTTCGGCTCAACTCGCGCCGGAAAAAGTGATGGCGACCGTCGCCGCTGGACGCGAAGCTACGAACTTTCTGATCGCGGCGATACCTGCGGCCGGCCCGAGCGCGAGCACAGCGAATGCCCAGCGCCATCCAACGTGTTGTGCGACGATCGGCACAAGCTGCATTGGGAGCATTGTCAGCAGAAATCCGAGCGATGTCTGAATGGTGAGAGCCGTCCCCACCGTGTGCGGCGGCACCGCCTCGGTAACCAGCGTGCTGAATTGCGCGCTGTCAGCGATGACGAAGAATCCCCACGTCATGGCAAGCGCGCCGAGCGCCCACAGCGGCCGCCCGAAGATGAAGCCGCTTAGCAGACAGCAGGCTCCGCTCATGTAAAGCGAGATGGTGACGAGCCGTTCCCTCCCCCGCTTGTCGGCGAACAAGCCTCCCCACACGCAACCTGCGCCCCCGATCGCGATCGTCGTAAATGCCAGCAGCGACACCACCCGTGCGGCGCGGAAAGGACGCGCCGCGCTGACTGCGAGGCTTGCCGCGAGAAACGCCGGTATCCACGTCCAGAAAGCGTAGAGCTCGAACATGTGACCGAGGTAGCTTCCCGTCGCAAGACGCCATTCACGGACGCGGACCACGTCGGTAACGTGCTTCCAGGAAAAGGGACGCGCCGCGAAAGGGAACGGGCCGTCCCGGTAGCCGATTGCGACGATCAGGCCGCCGAGGAGAGCTGCTACGCTCGCCGTCAGCACGACGGGACGCAGCCCAACGTGCGGAATGGCGCGCACGAGATACGGAGTGGCTTTGCCGACGGTGAGTGCACCGACTATCACTCCGATCGCGAGTCCGCGCTCAGCGCGAAACCAGGTAGCGACCATCTTCATCGCCGGCGGATAAACGCCCGCGAGAAAAAAACCCGTCAGAAACCTGAGCAAGAGTACGGCGCCGTACCCGGGAACCGCCAAAATCGCCGCGTTGGCTCCGGCGCCGAGAAACGCGCAAACGCTGAATAGGCGTCCCGCTGGAATGACATCCGCGAGGTTGAGAACGGCGATTGTAGCGGTTCCGCAAACGAACCCCAATTGGACGATGGTCGTTAGCCAACCCGTCTCTGCCGGAGTCAGTCCCCAGATCGCGCGGAGCTGCGGCGAAACTGCGCTCGCTGAAAACCAAAGCGACATGCCGAAAAGCTCGGCGATTCCCAGTAACGCCAGCACCCTCCAACGCGTCGAGTATGTGTCGCCAGACATCGTCAAAACTTAGCCTACCGAGAGGGCAACTTCGACGATCGTGCTAGTGACGACGGGTGTGGCATCCAAGTCTGTTGGAGACAACCGGTTAACCGCTTCTCAAACAGAGGCCGCGCGCGCCTCGAACATGACGAACCCAGCCCAGACAGCACCGCCGTCTGCCCCGCCCGCTTCCGGGACGCCTCGACCCGGCGTCACGACGCTTTCGCGCGAGCTTGCGGATTTTCTGCTGGAGTTCTCGATAACTCTCAACAAGCACGCGATCTATCCCACAAAGCACCCGCTGCTCGACGTGGCGATCGACGGCGTTGCCAACCGACTCGGCCTGCTGTTCAACGAAAGCAGGGATTCTCTGTCGATCGGTGTCGCGCGGAGACAGCTCATTATCGAAGGCGTCGCGACGGACCCGTTGAATCCCGTGCTCAAGGAGCTCGCCCAGCGGCTCCATAAACATCACGTAGGAGCGCTGAAATTCGTGCGCGGGATGACGCGCGACGAGCTCGCGGATGCACTCGCCGCTCTCGCGGTAGACCCGGTCAGAAGCGAAAAGCCGATTGGTCATGATCTGGATCGCGTTGGCAATCTCTGGGAGCACGTCCGCTTTTTCCCTCTCACCTACGATCGCCTACAGCTCATTGAAGATGATGCAACTGCCGAAGCTCCAAACCCGGATCAGATGGCAGCGGGGCGTGCAACTCAGCTCTGGATAGGTCTTGCGCGTGCGGCACTCGTCTCGGATACATCTGCCGCTGGGCAGGCGACCGAGAGCGATGACAACGCAGCACTCGAGCCTGCCACAGTGGCGCGGGCCATCGACGAGCATCAGCGCGAGGAAGCGTACGACCAGGTAATCGTCGGCTACCTCCTGCAGATAGGCGAAGAGCTGCGCTCGGCCGACGGGCCCGAGGCCGCGGGCCTGCAGCGCAGAGTGTCGCGACTGGTAGGATCGCTCAAGAAATCAACGCTCGAAAAGCTGCTGGAGATGGGGGGCGACCGAACCCAGCGCAGAAAATTCCTGCTCGATGCGTCGCAGGGAATCACGGTCGAAGCCGTAATCGATCTCGTAAAGGCTGCTTCGGCGGCCGAGGGACAGACCGTTTCGCACTCAATGCTTCGAATGTTGTCGAAGCTCGCTCACCATCCGTCCTCCGGTGGCGCGCGCGGAAAGACCGACCCGACCGTGCGCGACGTGATGCGAAGGCTCGTCGACGACTGGAGTCTCGACGATCCCAACCCAGAAGGCTACCGGCGAGTTCTGGAGACGATGTCGAGCTCGCGAAACGACGACGCCGGGGGCTCGCATGCGATTCCGACCGAGTGTGAGCCGGAGCGGATGATTCAGATTGCGATCGAAGTTGGCGCGATGGGCCCCCAGGTTCGCGGCGCCATGCGCGGGCTGCTCGACGCTGGCCGGATCGACTCGCTGATGATGCTGCTCGAGCGCG
>DASQPS010000332.1:0-4473 GCA_035643845.1 Gemmatimonadaceae bacterium
CCACAACATCGACGAACTGTCCACATCCGCACTGGATGACGCCCGCGGATCCGACGCGCGCTTGCACCGGCGCGCTTTGCGTGGCCCACTCGACGGCGTTCCAGTGTTCGCAAAAGCGATCTACGACATGAACGGGCTCCCGACAACCGCTTCGAACGCGGAGTGGGCGCGGCTCTTTGCACAACCCGTTCATCGGGATTCAATCGAGGTCGCACGCATGCGCGCCGCCGGCGCGATCGTGCTCGGAAAAACAGTCGCCGATGATTTCGCGTATCACGGCAGCGGCACCAGCTCATTGTCGGGTCAGGTGCGGAATCCGTACGACGCGACGGGGACAAAGACTCCAGGCGGCTCGAGCGCCGGATCCGCGGTCTCCGTCGCCTGTGGAATAGCCTTCGCCGCACTCGGCACCGACGACGGCGGCTCGAACAGAATTCCGGCACAGTTCTGCGGCGTTGTGGGAATGAAGCCGACCTTCGGCCTGGTGCCGCGCACCGGAGTGATTCCAACCTGGCCGTACCTCGACACGCACGGTCCGCTCGCTCGACACGTCGCTGATGCAGCACTACTGCTCGACGCGATCGCCGGCCCTGATCCGTCCGACGGTCTCGCTCTTCGAACGCCGTGGCGACGCGGAATGCTAAGCCACCTGGACGATGGTGCGCTGCGAAACGCGCGGCTCGGTGTGGTCGAAGAACACGTGCCGCGCGCACAGATGACGGCCGAGTCGGTGTCGACGTTCGATCGCGCGGTTGCGGACATCAAGTCGGCGGGCGCGATCGTCGACGTTTACTCGCCACCCGTCACGCGCGCAAACGTCAGGACGTTGTTCGCCGACTCGGCTAAGGCGCGCGGAGATCTCGCGCCGAATCCGGACACGCCGGCGCCCACGGCAAATGCGTTGTTCAGGTACTTCGAGAGACACGGCGGAGATGCGCGTGGCGACGTCGAGCGCGGACTCGCCGCGTATCGCGCATTCTACGATGTGCTGCCGAAAGACTGGAGCGAGATGCAGAAGCTCATGGTGCAGCCGTACGAGGACGACGCCGTCGGCTTATCGTTCGCCCGCTCGCGTGCAACGCTCGTCGCGCAGCTCGCCGAAAGTTTTCGCGCGCAGAATATCGAAGCCATGATCTATCCGACGATGCCGTTCCCCGCCTTTCGTCTCGCCGATGGCTGGCCGGACATTCGAACCACACTTGGCTACGGCAACTGGCTGGGACTCCCCGAGGTGTCGGTGCCGAGTGGAATGGGCGTGGACGGAATGCCGGTGGGAAACATCTCGTTCGTAGGGCTTCCAGGAAGTGATGCGCGGCTGCTGGCGCTGGCGCATTCGTACGAGCGGTATTCCCGTCGCTTCGCCGCACCGCCAAATCCAGCCTAGGCCGCACACGCAGATGATGAAGAGTGCACGCCGATCATTAGGGTCGGCAACGAGTACAATTCCTGGAGCGCGCCTCGTCTCGATTCTAGCGATCGCAACCATACTGTTGGCGCCACAGGTCCGCGCCCAGGTTACGTCGCCCGCGATCACGCGCTCGTCGGTAATTGAGGTTTTGGCCGGCGATTCCCCGGAATTGATCCTCGCGAAAGCCGCAGACGTCATCCCGGGACCGGAGCAGCTCGCCTGGCAGCGCGGCGAGCTAATTGGATTCATTCACTTCGGAATGAACACCTTCACGGATCGCGAATGGGGAACGGGCACCGAGAGTCCGAGTCTCTTCAACCCCGCGGCGCTTGACGCGCGTCAATGGATGCGTGCCTTCAAGAGCGCCGGATTTAATGAAGTTGTATTAGTCGTGAAGCATCACGATGGCTTCGTTCTCTATCCGAGTCGCTACACCGCGCACTCGGTGAAATCGAGCCCGTGGCTGGGCGGCAAGGGCGACGTGATGCGAGCGGTCACAGATGCAGCGAAGGAGTTCGGGTTGAAGGTTGGGTTCTATCTCTCGCCCGCAGATCTATACGAAAAGCAGCCGGGCAGAACCTTCGGTAACCACAGCGCTTCGGTCAGGACGCAGATCCCAACATTGGTCGGCGGCGACGATCGTCATCCGACGCAGTTTCTGACTTATGATCTCGACGACTACAATCGCTATTTCATGAATCAGATGTACGAGCTGCTCACCGAATACGGGCCGATCTCCGAAGTCTGGCTCGATGGTGCGCCCGCGGCCGGTACCGGTCAGCCGTACGCGTTCGCCGCGTGGTACGACATCATCCATCGTCTCCAGCCAGGCGCAGTGATCTTCAATGACAACGTGCGCTGGGTTGGCAACGAAGACGGTTTCGCGCGCGAAACGGAGTGGAGCGTCATTCCCCTCGCGAACGACTACCGCGAGCAGCCGTCCGGCGATCTCACCGACGCCGATCTCGGGAGCAGAGCGAAGCTGCTTGCGCCGGGAGTGCATTTTCTCGCCTGGTATCCAGCGGAAGCCGATGTCTCTATCCGGCCCGGCTGGTTCTGGCATGCGGCGCAGAACGACAGCGTGAAAACACTCTGCCAGTTGATGAAGATTTACTATGGTTCGGTGGGTCGGAATGCGACGCTGATTTTGAACGTGCCTCCGGATCGGCGTGGTCTGTTCACCGACGCCGACGTCGCGCGCTTGAGGGAATTCGGCGACCACATCGCCCGCACGTTCGGGACTAATCTCGTTGAACCCCTCGCAGGCGCATACTCGCCCGAGCCATCGATCTTCGACATGCGAAGGCCCGTTCGGTTCAACGTCGTCATGCTCGGCGAAAACCTTTCGTTTGGACAGCGAGTCGAAGCTTTTGAGGTCGATGTCTGGGATGGATCCGACTGGAAGCAGATCGCGGCAGGAACTACGATCGGCTACAAGCGCTTGCTGCAGATTCCCGACGTCACTGCGCAGAAAGTCCGCGTTCGCGTCCTCAAGAGTCGAGGTAACCCATCGATCGTAAACTTCGGGTTGTTTCTGGAACCTGAGTAGGACGCGACGACTTTTCGCGGCGATGTGGAATGGATGGCGAAATCACGCCATTGAAACCGACTAGTCACTGCTCCGTACGGGCTATCCTCTTCGAGGCGGGAACATATGCAAGGCAAATCCGACGCGCGGCTGGTGTGGCTTGGCATAATTCTGCTCATTGCTGGGTTCTTCGGACACGTTTCGGCGGCCCGCGCGATTGGCGGTACCCACGTTGCCTGGCGGGATCACATGATCGGATTCACGGGCGCTACGATCCTGTCAGCATTGATAGTAGGAGCAATCGGCTCATTCCTCTGGAAGGGGCGCAAAGACATAACTGTATTGATCGTCGGCGCGCTCGGCTTCGCCTTGGGCCTGGTCGTGTTCATCAACCCGCCGCACTAGCACGTAACGGCGCCCGTTCAATCGGCGCAGTAGGCTCGCGCCTCTACATTCCCAACGGGTCGGGTGAACTGTCGGGGCGAATCGTATACAATTAGTCATGTCGATATTCGTCCCGTTCCGAGCCAGATCGTTCTTATCGGTCCTGGCACTTGCAGTTGTTGCGAGCGCTGTCCACTCGCAGACCGTAAATCTCTGGCCCGGTGCCGCGCCTGGTTCGGAGACCTGGACACAGAAAGAAATAACGATCGACAACACTCCGGTCGGTACGGTTGTCCTGAACGTCGTAACTCCGACGCTTACGGCATTTCTTCCCGATCCGGCGAAGGCTACTGGAACTGGTGTCATCATCGCTCCGGGCGGCGCGTTCGTCGCCCTTGCGATCAGCCTGGAGGCGACCGACGCCGCGAAGTGGCTCCAGCAGCGTGGCATCGCCGCGTTCGTCCTCAAGTATCGAACGATCGAAAAACGCGGCAACGGCATTCCAGCGGGACTCAACCTCGATACAGCGGGGCGATATGGAATGGCCGACGGAATTCAGGCGCTCAAAGTCGTGCGACAGCACGCCGCAGAGTGGCATGTCGATGCGAAGCGCATCGGCTTCATGGGATTCTCTGCCGGCGGGATGGTCGCGAGCGCCGCGTTGCTCCAGAAAGATTCCGCGGCACGTCCAAACTTCGCCGCGCTGATTTATGGTGGCCCGTTCGGAGCCATGCCGACTGTACCGCGAAACCTGCCGCCAGTGTTCATGGCCTGGGCGCAGGACGATGAGACTGCGGGCGAAACAGCGGTACGCCTTCATGACGCGCTCATTGCGGCCGGCAACAAACCGGAGGCGCACATCTTCAACGCCGGCGGTCACGGCTTCGGCATGCACAAGCAGGGAACGAGCAGCGACCACTGGATCGACGAGCTCTACTACTGGCTCGATGCGCAGGGTTTCACGAAGCGATCGCCCTAGTTGCAGCGTGCACGACAAAGGCTCGCTGATGTGGAGGTTCGGCTCACCCTCTCGTGTCAAACCATCACCGCGCCGCCCGAGACATCCAGGATGACTCCGGTCATCCACGCCGACTCGTCGGATGCGAGAAAGCACGCGGCTTCTGCGACATCGTCCGGCGTACCAAGCCTCCTC
>DASQPS010000333.1:0-2529 GCA_035643845.1 Gemmatimonadaceae bacterium
AACAACCAGCAGAACGATTGCGGCAAGAGTTCGCGCGGAAAGCCTGAGTGCATCCGAGCCGGCAAGCACTATGAAGATGCTTATCGTCGCTCGTGTGAGGAGCCAAAGGAATGCGCCGCGAAAAAGGTATGCGCGCGCGATCAGCAGATTAGGACGCGTTGAGTTCTCCGAATTTTGCTATGCTGTGCCGACCAACCGAGGTGCCTGCGGACGGCTAATGCGCGCCGTCGATTTTCCGCACTATTTGTCCGTGCGAATCCAGGAAAACGATACTTCCGGTTCCAAGAGAGTCAACGATCAAGCGAATCCGAGGATTTCCCCTCCGATCCGATAGGTTGAGCACGGCTGCATCGGTTGTATCGCGTCCAACGAAAACGCGTCGGGCGGGTAGTTGCTCCGTCGGGACTTGCGCCAGAAGCGCGCGCTGAACGGAATCGCGCCGCGGGCCTGACGGAAAAGTGTCGAGTACGCGATACAGGTTGCGCAGTGCCGGACCAAGCGTGTCGGGCCTGTCCGAAACGACGAGTCCCTGCTGCTTGCGAAGGCCGTCCTGATCGTACTGCAGCACTACAACCTGATCCTCCTTGTACTGATCCATCGTGATGGTGCCAGCGGCCGACACCCGACCATCTGGAGAGCGATGCCCTCGGTAAACCAGTCCACCAGCTTCCCCACCATCCTGATTCGTGAACAAGAGACCCGCGAGGTTGGTGCGACGAGGTGGGAAGCTTCCGGCCAGTATGACTCGCACTCGCCCCGTTGAATCGACGACGTTGATCCGGCGCACAGTCAGATCGTCGACCGTCATCGCACCTCTAGACGCGCGAAAAGCTGCAAGCACTGCCACTAGCAGGAGTGCGGTTGTTCCGATCGCATAATATTTGAGCGCAGTGATCTGCCATGTCATAGGTGTCTCTCGATTGTCAGTAACCGTAGCACGCCAGTTATCGCACCGTAGTCAGCGAGCAGATGCGCGGCGGGAACCTCAGCGACTCGGCCGAGAGGTTTCATGCGCGTTCGTGTCACAGTTTGCGCTCGCGTGCATCGGATCGGGTTCGGGCTGGCGGTTGCGCGCGCATGAGATCTCGCTCATCGAGAAGACACACGACATAATCACCAACTGACGAGAGGTCACACCGGACGCGCGCCATGGTGCGCCGAGGCTGCGAGCGGTTCTCCCGTCCACCAATTGCGGCTGTTCCGGCGCGCCAGTTCTTGGTACCACGCCTCCTTGCTCTTTCTTCCGCGCATGGTATCGCCGAGGTCTGGCCGATACGTCGGACTGCGTAAGCCATCGACGCCGATCGCGAGAACAAACGCAAAGATCGCAGCAACCGCTAGTCGCTGCCCGATTCCCAGCGACGGATTAGTATGAAATATTCCTGGTTGCACCGTCGAGACGGCCGTTAATGCGAGAAGGATTGTTCCAAGTCCTACGGAGTAGATGGCCCCAATTCGGCGGAAGACGTTATAGGATGCCGCTGCTCTTTTCCGCCAAATGCCGGATGCTACCGAGAATAGGCCGGATACAACCAGGGACACCAGGATGGGTGATTGTAGCGTCATTGCTCGTCGACTACCGCACCGTTCGTCCACCAGTGCGGTTATCGATTACGAAGCGATCGCGCGCCGGCATGTGCACAAGCGGTAGCGACCGTTCGTTCATCACAGCATTTGCCGGGACGATCTGATTTCTATAGAGAAGATAGGCAACCACGCTGTACACCTCGTCCGAACTTAGTGAGGCGGGCGCGTCGAAAGGCATCGCGCGATTGATGTAGTCGTATAGTGTCGTGGCGTACGGCCAGTAGTTTCCCACCGTCCGAGTATCGAGCAGCTCCGGATCGCGACCGAAATTGAAACTGTCTCCTGGCGCGCGGCCCACGAGGGCAGCGGCGGGTCCTTCTGTCCCCGTCACGCCGTGGCACGCCGAGCAGCGCGACTTGTAGACCGATTCACCCTGCGCGACGGTTCCGCTACCGTGCGGTAAGCCTTTACCGTCGGGCGTTACGTCGGTGTCTTCGTCGCGAATGTCAGCGACGGTCGCGGGCGTCCCAAATCCGAATCGCGCCGGATTTCTCGCGGGTCGTTCGCGCAGCGCCAAATCAATGACAGCGGCGCCTATTACCAACGCCGCCAGACCCGCGCCGATGAGGACGGAACGACGGCGCATCTCAGCTTTCCACGTGAAAGAAAACTTTACCGCCGCGCTCGACGTCCCAGCCGCAGATGTTATTCGTGTGGTAGAAGGTACCTGCACCCCGCGCCTTGACGAGCTCCGCGCGCGTTGGCTGCACGTATCCGGTTTCGTCCGTCGCCCTGCTCATCAAAAGCGCCTGACCGCCGTCGTAATTCCAGACGTGCCGAAAGCGTGTCGTGCACTTGGGCAAGATCGGTGTTTGCAATTCGGCTCCGTTCCAGGACCTGCCGCCATCCGTACTCACTTCGACGCGCTCGATTTTCCCCCGGCCGCTCCACGCCAGTCCGGAGATCACACACCATCCTCGGCTGATGGTCTTCGGGTACGCG
>DASQPS010000334.1:0-12013 GCA_035643845.1 Gemmatimonadaceae bacterium
CTCAAGCATCTCTGCGACTCGAAGCTTGCGCATCGCACGCACTCTTACGAGCAGCGCCCTTGGGCGCGGATCGTAATCGAGAAGCCGTTCGGCCGCAGCCTCGATTCAGCTCGCGCTCTCAACAGGCTGGTCCTGGATGAATTCGGCGAGCACCAGATCTATCGCATCGATCACTACCTCGGGAAAGAAAGCGTCCAGAATCTGCTCGTCTTCCGGTTTGCAAACTCGATCTTCGAGCCGCTCTGGAATCGCAACTATGTTGCGCACATCCAGATCACCGCGGCCGAATCCGTCGGAGTCGAGGGACGCGGGAAGTACTACGAGGAAGCCGGCGTGCTGCGCGACATGTTCCAGAATCACTTGCTGCAGCTGCTCACGCTCGCGGCGATGGAGCCTCCGAGCTCTTTCACGGCGGACTCCGTTCGCGATGAGAAGGTGAAGGTGCTTCACTCGGTGCGCCCACTCATTCAGCACTGCGAGCCGGCCGTCGTGCGTGCGCAATACGCGGGTGGCACTGTCGATGGCAAGACGGTTCCCGGCTACCGCCAGGAGCCTGACGTTCCTCCCAATTCCACGACGGCGACGTTCGCAGCAATGCGCCTGTCAATCGACAACTGGCGCTGGACGGGAGTGCCATTCTACCTGCGCTCCGGGAAGCGTATGGAAAAGCGAATCTCGGAGATCGCGGTACAATTCAAGTCGCCGCCATTTTTGCTATTTGGGCAAAAGGCCGTCGAAGAGATGGCGCCGAGCTTGTTGACGATGCGCGTTCAGCCGGACGAGGGAATCTCACTGAGATTTCAGGTCAAGACGCCGGGCGCGATGCACGAGCTCACGCCCGGACTCGAGATCACTCCCGTCGACATGGATTTCACGTACGCGGAGGCTTTCGGAAACGAGGCGCATCCGGCATACGAGACGCTGTTGCTCGATTGCATGATCGGCGACCCGACGTTGTTCACACGAAGTGACGAGGTCGAAATGGCATGGGAGATCATCGATCCGGTGCTCGACTACTGGGACAAACACCCCGATACGCCATTGCCCACGTACGCGGCCGGAAGCTGGGGCCCGAAAGAGGCTGACAAGCTGCTCGACGGAGACCACACTCGTTGGCACTAGCTCCGCTCCTGATTCCACTGCTCGCTCTAGTCGTTTCCTCGAGCGCTTGTCAGGACTCGCACCCAACCCGCAAGGACTCAACTGCTGTTCTCGCAGGCGACACGACCCACCATGTCGTCTCGCCTGACGATCGCAGTCTCGTACTGCGCGCGCGTGAGCTCGATCGCGCCGACAGTCTGGATCAGGCGCGCGCGGCCTACGACCAAGCGGCCACGAAGCTGCCGCAGATATCTGACTGGCTCTACTTGCGCGCTGCTGGAGTCACCTCAGATAGCGCCGCTAGAGCGGCGTACTTCGCAAAGATTCGCACGCCGGTAGCAAGAGATCGCATCCAATGGACAGACGCAATCGCTCGTGAGCGCACCCACGATATAGCCGGGGCGATCAGAGTTTATTCCGCACTCGGGTCACAGTTGGACGCACTGCGTCTCAGAGTTTCGCCGCCAGCCGATGATGCATCAAAGGCAGCGGCACGCAGCCAGCTCGTCACATACATATCGACGTCGAACAATTCCGCGAACACGCGCGACGCAATCGCGCTCTTCGACAAAGTTTTCACGAACGCCACTCCCGCGGAGGAGCTTGGGATTGCGCGAGCGGCCGCGAAGTCGGGGCTGCCGGACCGGGCCGCCGCGGGATTCTCGAAAGCGATCGGCGCGGGACTGGGCGATGTCGACGATACGTTTTCATACGCATCTGTGCTTTACCGCCTGAGACGCTATGCGGACGCTGCTGCTCGGTTCGACAAGGTGCGAGCCCCTCCGAAACTCGCCGCTGCTGCGAGGTATCAGCAGGCCCGCGCTCAGATAGCGATGGGAAACACCGCCGAAGGACGTGCGACCCTTCGTGCTATCACGACGGCATTCCCCACTGATACCAGCTCCGCGTCCGCTCTGCTCTTGCTTGCCGATCTGGCGACCGACGAGAATCGCGACCAGGATGCGCGCGATGCCTTCCTTACGCTTCTCAAACGGTTCCCCAAGGGAAAACAGGCCGCGAGCGCGCGCTTCAGAGCGGGGATGATCTCTTACATCCAGGGCGACAAGCGGGGAGCGGCGGCGGAATTTGATTCACTCATCGCTCGCGACTCCAATAGTACCGAAGCCCTTGCCGCCGGTTATTGGGCCGGAAGGTCCTACTCTCTCCTCGGCGACAAGACCAAGAGCGGCGCGCGGTGGCGGTGGGTGGTGAAAGAGGATCCTCTGAGCTACTACGCCGTCATGGCGGCTAAGCGCCTGGACACGGCACTCGTACCCCGTGAGGGTTCAGCCGTGAATTCTCCGCGGGCTCCCTCGGTCGACAGTGCGACCCAGCGAGTGACGACACTGAAAGATCTCGGAATGGACGTGGAGGCGGATTTCGAGGATGACAAGCTGTTTCACGACGCCTTATCGAATCCGTCGCTGGTAGTTCCGACGGCGACTGTTCTAGCCGGAGGTGATCAGGCATCTCGCTCCATTGCCCTCGGCAAGCGGGCGCTCGACGACATCGGTCACACACCTGACAACTTCCGTCTTTACTTCCCGGTCCTCGAGCGCGAAACCCTTATTTCGAGCTCACACGAGAACGGGCTCGATCCCATCCTCGTCGCGGCGCTCATACGGCAGGAATCGAATTTCAACCCTCAGGCTACTTCGCCCGTTGGCGCGCGCGGTCTAATGCAGGTGATGCCAGACGTTGGGCGATCGCTCGCGAGCGCGAAGGGGATCGCGCCCTGGAATCCTGACATGCTTTATGACGCGGCCACCAACATCAAACTGGGCACCGCTCATCTCGCGACGCTGGTGCACAAGTATCCAGAGGTTGTAAGAGCGCTCGCGGCGTACAACGCCGGCGAGTCGCGGGTCGAGAAGTGGGCGACCAAAACCGGCGCGTCGGATCCTGAGGTTTTTACGGAGCGAATCCCGTTTGTCGAGACCAGGGATTATGTGAGGACGATCCTGCGCAATCGCGCCTATTACCAGGCCCTGTATCCCTGGTAGCGCGCTAGACCTCGCGGCTTTCAGCTTCTGAATTGAAAGTGGCGGGCGCGTTACTCGAGGCTGGCGCCGAACGAGCCTTACGCCGCTTGAGCCAATCGACCAGCCAACTCAATGGAATGCCGGTGAGAAGGGGCGTCAGAAACATTCCAAGCAGTGAGTTCAGCCATATGAGCGCGATGTAGAAGCTTATCAGCCCTATCGAAACCCAAAGGGTGCCAAGCGGACCGTGCGTTTCCAAGCGAAACTCCGTGAGGAATGGGTAAATTAAAAGTATCATGACAGTCACCGCGGTTGAAGCTTCGGGAGTGGAGAGCGTGGTCAGTGAAGCGCTCGCAGGCTGTCCCCACTCTGTGCTCGCCGTATCGGGCGGGCTCGACTCGATGGTCCTTCTAACCGCAGCGTCCCGACTGGCTCCGCGTGCTCGTCGTAACATCATGGTCGCGACTTTTGATCATGGAACTGGGAGAGCAGCCGGCAGAGCCGCGGCGCTAGTCGCGCGTTATTCCTTCCGATGCGGTTTTCTGTGCGTGACCGGCCGAGCTTCGACGATTGGTACCAGGGAGGAGGAGTGGAGGCGGAGCCGCTGGGAGTTTCTCAGGCAGGTTGCCGAGAAGCGTCGCGCATGCGTGGTGACAGCGCACACGCGCGATGACCAGATCGAGACCGTCTTCATGCGAATCCTCCGTGATGCTGGGCCGCGTGGTCTCGCGGGACTCTACGCTGAATCTGAGGTGGTACGCCCTTTCCTCAATATCGAACGCGCGACTCTAGCTGACTACGCAGAGCGTCACCGCGTTCCGTTCGTACAAGACCCCACCAACTACGACAGAAAGCACCTTCGCAATAGAGTCCGACTCGACATTCTTCCGTCGATCCTCCGTCGCAACCCTGCATTTTGCGAAGACCTTCTGACTTTGGCGCGCGAATCCGCCGATTGGCGGCGCTCTCTCGAAGACCTGGCCAGCAGTGTGGTGGCGGAGTCCGTGCAGGGCGGGGAGCTTCGCATCAGTCGTTCGAGCCTCGACGGCTACGACGCCGAATGCCTGCGTGTGCTCTGGCCAGCGATCGCCGCTCGCGCCAGCGTCGTCATGGATCGGCGGGGAACTCACCGCGCCGCAGAGTTTACTATCAAGGGAACTACTGGTGGTTCAATCCAGCTGTCCGGAGGGGTCGAGATCGTGATGCGACGCGACCACATGCTGCTTCGCCGTTGGCGGACTCCTGATCGGGCTCCCGGAAATGGGATCGAGATGAACGCGTGACGAGTGCCGCCTCGCCGACGCGAAACACCCTGGACCCACGACTGTCCGGTAGAGCCGTTAGAAGGATCGCTTTTGATGAGGCGGCCATTGCGAAGCGAGTGGGTGAGCTCGGCAGAGAGATCACTGCGGCCTATCCAAATGGTGAGCTGCTGGTGCTCGGTTTGCTCAAAGGAAGTTTCATCTTTCTCAGCGACCTCGTGCGTCAGATATCGCGGCCACTGCAAGTCGATTTCCTGGTGGCCTCCAGCTATGGAGAGGGAATGGTTTCGAGCGGCTCCGTTAATTTGGTCTATGACCCGGAAACCCGGCTGGAGGGAAAAAACATCCTTCTGGTGGAGGACATCATCGATTCGGGCCGGACGCTCAATCGTCTGATGTCTATACTGAAGGAGCGGGAGCCGCGCTCGCTTGAGATTTGTGCGCTGCTCCACAAGCGGATCGCGGAAGGTCTGCAGCACAATGCGAAGTTCGTTGGTTTCGATGCTCCGAACGAGTTTCTGGTTGGGTATGGGTTGGATCACGCGGAGAACTTCCGCCACTTGCCGTATATAGCGAGCTTGCAGTAATGCCGATACAAATGCCTAATAAAACGCCAAAGAAACCAACGAACTGGAGCAAGCTCTCGAAGCAGCTCTCGTTCTGGGTTTTTGTGATACTAGTCCCCGTCGCGATCATCCAGTTTTCGGGGAAAGGGTCCGACGCCGCGCCCGAGATTTCCTACAGCCAGTACGACCAGGAACTACAGCGGAACAACGTCGACAAGGTGACGATCCAGGCTGGTCGTCTGCTTACTGGGGAATTCAAGAACAAAGTCGCGGTAAAGGGCCACTACGTTCAGAAGTTCAAGTCGCTGCTGCCGACTGAGAACTCGAGCGACGAGATTACGCGTCTGCGCGACCACGGGGTCCAGATCCAGGCAGAGGATGCTCGTCCATCGTTCACGACGATCCTCATAAGCCTTTTCCCGTATCTGCTGATTTTCGGAATCTGGTTCTTCCTGTTCAGGTCGATGCAGGCTGGCGGCGCCAAGGCGTTCAGCTTCGGCAAGTCCAAGGCGAAACTGCTCACCGGCGACACGCCCAAAGTGACTTTCGATGACGTAGCGGGTGCCGATGAGGCGAAGGTCGAGCTACAGGAGATCATCGAGTTCCTGAAGGATCCGCAGAAGTTCACCAAGCTCGGTGGGAGACTGCCGAAGGGTGCGTTGCTCGTCGGACCTCCGGGCACCGGCAAGACTTTGCTGGCGCGTGCCGTGGCAGGCGAAGCAGGGCGCCCGTTCTTCTCGATGTCGGGCTCGGACTTCGTCGAGATGTTCGTCGGAGTTGGGGCAAGCCGCGTACGTGATTTGTTCGAGCAGGGAAAGGCACATGCTCCATGCATCATCTTCATCGACGAGATCGACGCTGTCGGTCGTCACCGTGGCGCTGGTCTTGGCGGAGGTCACGACGAGCGCGAGCAGACACTAAATCAGCTGCTCGTCGAGATGGATGGTTTCGAGTCGAATGACGGCGTGATCCTGATTGCCGCGACTAACCGTCCGGACGTTCTTGACCCAGCGCTGATGCGTCCGGGCCGCTTCGACAGGCAGATCGTCGTCGATTCTCCGGATCTCCGCGGTCGCGAGGGAATTCTGCGTGTTCACATTCGGAACAAACCGATGGCGGACGACGTCGACGTCACTACCCTTGCGCGTGGAACTCCGGGAATGGCGGGAGCCGATCTCGCGAACCTCGTCAACGAAGGCGCCCTGCTCGCTGCTCGTCGCAACCACGAAAAGGTCTATATGGCCGATCTCGAGGATGCAAAGGACAAGGTGATGATGGGCGCTGAGCGCAAGTCGATGGTGATGAAGGACGAGGAGCGGAAGCTCACCGCCTATCACGAGAGCGGACACGCTATCTGCGCGATCAAGGTGAAGGGCAATGACCCGCTTCACAAAGTCACGATCGTTCCGCGCGGTCGCACGCTCGGTGTGGCGTGGACGCTGCCCGAGGATGATCGCGTGTCGGTGACCCGCGAGCAGCTCGAGGCAAATCTCGTCAAGGCTTATGGCGGCAGAGTAGCCGAGGAGCTGGTGTTTGGTCGTGATCGCGTGACAACCGGCGCGGCAAGCGACATTCAGCAGGCGACTGGTCTCGCTCGGCGCTACGTATCGCAGTGGGGATTGTCGGACGAGATTGGTCCCATCCTCGTCGGCGACAATGAGCAGGAGCTTTTCCTCGGACGCGAGCTTCAAACACGTCGCGAAGTTTCCGAGCGGACAGCGCAGCTCGTCGACTCGGAAGTTTCGCGTGTGATCAAGGAGGCATACTCGAGAGCGACCCAGGTGCTGCAGGAGAACATGGAGCTGCTCCATACAGTCGCCGCAGCCTTGCTCGATCGTGAGACGCTCACTGGCGACGAAGTTGCCGCGCTCGCGCGCGGCGAGAATCTGCCACCGCGTCCCGTGAGTCCGCCGCCTTCGGCGCCGGCGCTCGCGACGCCTGTGCTGCATCCCAAGCCGTCCAAGCCGCCTCTCTTCGGAGGTCCGGAGGTAGCGCCGGCGTGAGTTTCTCCTGGCCGTCGAAATCCCAGCGGCCAACCATCTTCGGAATCCTAAACGTTACCCCCGACAGCTTCAGCGACGGGGGTAACTTCTTTTCCACCGATGCCGCCATCGCGCACGCGGACAGAATGATTTCGGAAGGAGTGGACGCGATCGACGTGGGCGGCGAATCGACAAGGCCCGGAGCTCAACCCGTGACGGTCCGCGACGAGCTCAAGCGAGTTCTTCCGATCATTCGCGGTATTCGGTCGAGGTGGAACGACGTAGCAATCTCAATCGACACGGTCAAAGCTGAAGTAGCACGCGCCGCACTCGGCGAGGGCGCCTCGATAGTGAACGACGTTTCGGGAATGTCACTCGATCCCGAGATGCCCGAAGTCTGCGCGGAAGCGGGATGCAGCGTCGTTCTCATGCATTCGCGTGGCAGTATCCAGGAGATGGCGAGCTATGACACGGCCAATTACGGCCCTGATCCCGTTGGAGAAATTCTGGCTGAACTCGAAGATCGAATTCAAACGGCCCAGCGCGCGGGCATCCACCCAGGTAGAATCGCACTCGATCCAGGAATCGGGTTCTCCAAGAAAACCGGACACTCGCTCGCTGTGCTGGTGGAGCTCACGCGGATCGTTGCCAAAGGCTACCCTGTATTCATCGGCGCTTCACGCAAACGCGTGATCGCGGAGTTGATCCGTTTCACGTCCGCGAGCGGCACGAGCTCGGGTGGGACGACACTTTCGCCGCAGACCGTTTCCAACGATGACCGCGACATGGCCACCGTTGGCGTCAACGTCGTCGCTTTCTTCGCCGGTGCCCGGATCTTTCGCGTCCACAACGTTCGTCCGAACCGCCTCGCACTCGACGCCGCTTGGGCCCTCACGCCTGAAGAATCAGAGATATTCGCTGGCTAAACGACCGCTGCTGCTGACTGGGTGGATCATCGGGGATGATTGTTCGATGGCCGAGCCACCACACGACGAGCCATGATACTACCACCTGAATCAGAATCACGGTTGGAAGCAGGGCAGGATGCTCCGTCACTCGAGCTCCGATTCCGGATCGCGGAAACATGAGCGGAATGTCGAGCAGATTCAGCACCACTATTCCAGCGAGGAGACCCCTCGATCCGCCGAAATACGCCCAGCATCCGACGCAGAATACAAGCTCGACGATGAGGTCGAGCGCCGGATAGGCTTGTAAGTTGAGGCCGAATCGCGGTCCCCACGCGAGCGGCAGGAGAGCGATGTCCGGCTCGTGCTGAATGAAGTCCAGCACGATGTGGGAAAGAATTGCGAGTCCGATTGCAGTACCGACGTACGTACGCCTTACGGCTTTGCCGAACCCCCACGCCAGTCCGGCCAGGAAAACGCTGGTGAAGACCGAGTGGGAGTACGGCAGAAAATCCAGATGAACTTTGTCCGCCGTCGTCCGAACGCGTTCAATACCAAGGTAGCTGAAAATGATCCACAACAGCTCGACAAGCTGGACTGCAATGAGAAGCGGCCATAGGCCAACTCGCGGATATCGCTTTTTGAGTGCGAGCGCGGCTGAGGCGTGGCTTATTGCGTACGTAGAGATCCTCCAATGCGCGAGCGATTCTGCAACTCTGAGCGTGGACGGTTGGGCAACTCGCGAGCCGCTGAAGTAATTTTTACAGGATACTCCAGACTGAGGCACGAGAGATAAGACGGTTTCCTTCGCCGGGCTGGACGACGGCAGCGATCCTATTGTTCGTCTACATGCTCACCCTGGCGCCGGGCGTCACGCCTTGGGACTCGGGTGAGTTTCTCGCCGCCATTCACGGCTTGGGGATTCCGCACCCGCCGGGAACTCCGCTTTATGTGCTGATCGCGCGCGTGTGGAGCATGGCGTTCGCCGACGTATTCGGATTTGCTCGGTCCATCAATCTGCTCTCTGCGGTGTGCACCGCGCTGGGCTGCGGCATCCTCGCCGGACTCTTCGCCAAGTGGACCGGGGATGGCTTCGCTGCCACTGCCGGCGGAATTGCTGCTGGACTGATGTCCACGGTTTGGCTCAGCGCTACTGAAACAGAGGTGTACGCGGCTGCGCTTTTTTTTGGCTGCGTAATTCTTTGGGCGGCCGATCGAGCGGGGGAGCGTTCCGACATGAGGTGGGCGCTTCTAGCTGCGTACCTCACCGGTCTGGCCTGGACTCTTCATCTTACCGCGCTGCTGGTAGTTCCGAGCGCGATCCTCCTCATCTTCAGCACGCGTGACGGGTACTTCGCAGTACCCGTGGGCAGACGATACGCCGACGGGCGTCGAGAAGCGCATTCGTTCACCAAACTGCTCAAGGCGTCGATCCTTGTGGCGCTGGTGGGGATGACGTGCGTGCTATTTCTCCTGATTCGCGCGCGCCACGATCCGCCGATCAATCAGGGAAATCCATCGACGGTACCCGCGTTGATCAAGGTGCTTCTGAGACGGCAGTACGCAGTCGCGCCTGTTTGGCCGCGGCAGGCGCCAATCTACCTGCAGATCGGAAATATTTTCGAGTACGCAGATTGGCAGTTCGCCCGGGGACTCGCGCCGGATGCGCCACCGAGCTGGTGGCGCACGCCCATAACTGTCCTGTACGCTGCTCTCGGTATTGTTGGATTCTTCGCGCACCGCACTATGGATCGCCGAAGCTGGCGCGCGATGGCGCTTCTGTTGTTCGTTTCATCGCTTGGCGTAATCGTCTACCTGAACCTCAAGGCAGGTCCTTCCTTCGGCGCGGGATATCTGCCCGCGAATGCGCCCCATGAAGCGCGCGAGAGAGATTATTTCTTCTTCTTTGCGTTCGTCTGCTGGGGACTCTGGGCTGGCTTCGGGTCGATTCGATTGTCGCGTCTCGTGCGTCCGCCGATGAGCACACTCGCGATGGTTCTGCCTTTTGCGCCGGCGCTGCTCAATTGGGCCGCTGCCGACAGACGCACGAACGCGGACGAAGCAAAGGCGCGAGTAGAATCCGGCGAGATGCTGTCGCGAGTGCCGCCGACAGGAGTATTTCTGGCGAGGGGGGACAACGACACTTACCCCTTGTGGTATCTCCAGCAGGCCGAGGGTACGCGACGCGATGTAACCATCGTGACGGTCCCGCTACTCGGCGCGGAATGGTATCGCGCCGAGCTCGCACGTCGCTACAAGTTGCTCGACTCGACAGCCGTCAATCATTGGCTCGGAACCGACAGCACCGTCGCGCTGCTCACGAAGCGGTCGTACGACCAGAACCGCCCCGTGATTCGCTCACCCTTCTTCGAGCTCGATTCAGCCAGATCGGGCAAGTAAGCCTGTTAGTACCGGTAGTGCTCCGATTTGTATGGGCCTTCGATCGGCACCGACAGGTACTCGGCCTGGTCCGGAGTAAGCTTTGTCAGTTTCACTCCGAGCTTGTCGAGGTGCAATCGCGCTACTTTTTCGTCGAGTCTCTTCGGTAGCGTGTAGACCCTGCACTCGTAGGCGTCGCAGTTGTTGTGAAGCTCGATCTGCGCCATCACCTGATTGGTGAAGCTCGCCGACATCACGAAGCTCGGGTGACCGGTCGCACACCCGAGATTGAGCAAACGTCCCTCAGCGAGAATCATCACGCTGTGGCCGTCGGGAAACACGTACTCGTCGTACTGCGGCTTGATCTGCACCCGTTTGATACCTTTCACCTTTTTCAGACCGGCCATGTCGATTTCGTTGTCGAAGTGGCCGATGTTTCCCACGATCACCTTGTCTTTCATTCGCGCCATGTGCTCGGCGTTAATGATGTTCTTGTTGCCGGTGGCCGTTATGAAGATGTCGGCACTCGTGACTACATCGTCGAGTGTCGTAACCTGATACCCTTCCATCGCTGCCTGTAGCGCACAGATGGGATCGATCTCAGTGATGACGACTCGCGCGCCTTGACCTTTGAGCGCCTGCGCGCAGCCTTTGCCTACATCCCCGTAGCCGCAGACGACCGCGACTTTCCCGGCGAGCATGACATCTGACGCGCGCAGAATTCCGTCAGTCAGCGAGTGGCGGCAGCCGTAGAGGTTGTCGAACTTGCTCTTCGTTACGGAGTCATTGACGTTGATCGCGGGGAAGAGGAGAGTGCCGGCCTCCATCATCTGATATAGCCGATGGACTCCCGTAGTCGTCTCTTCAGACACGCCGCGCAGGTCTTTTGACATGCGCGTCCAGCGCTGCGGATCTTTTTTGAGCTCACGCCGGAGAAGATTCAGGATCACTCCGTACTCCTCTGAATCCTTTCGCTCGTTGAAATCCGGAACGCGGCCGGCCTTCTCGAACTCGACGCCCTTGTGAACCAACAGCGTCGCGTCGCCACCGTCGTCGAGCAGAAGGTTCGGGCCAGTTCCGTCCGGCCAGACCAACGCCTGGTCGGTGCACCACCAGTATTCCTCGAGCGTTTCGCCCTTCCAGGCGAATACAGGCGTGCCCTGCGGATTGTCGATTGTGCCGTTTTTGCCGACTACTACGGCGGCAGCCGCGTGGTCCTGGGTCGAGAAGATATTGCACGAAACCCAACGCACGTCGGCGCCGAGCTCGGTGAGCGTCTCGATGAGTACTGCTGTCTGAACAGTCATGTGAAGACTGCCCATGATCTTTGCGCCGGAGAGCGGCTGCTTTCCCTTGTATTCCGCCCGCAGGGCCATGAGGCCGGGCATCTCGTGTTCCGCCAGGCGGATTTCGTTGCGACCGAAATCGGCCAGCGAAATGTCCTTGACCTTGTAGGGCTCGCGTCCGGCGTCTGCGGCTGCGGTGAATGCGTTCATCGGTTCTGCGATCGTTGCCACTGGGCGCTCCATCGAGTGTGTGCGTTGGTGTCGGTCACGCGGTTTTCATCAGCGGAACCGAGTCTGATTTCTTTCGTGAGCCGCTGCGGGTCGAGACGGCCGCTCGTTTTCCCGTGGCGGTGAAAAGCATTGGCCCCTTTGCGTCGGGATCAGGAGCCAGCGGACTGTATCGATAGCTCTCCAACCCTGCGTCCTTCATCCATGCGCCGAGCGTACCGCTGTCGAATCCTTGCCAGACGTGACCCATGGTCTGCTGCAAATCCTGCCGGTCATGCGGCATCATGTCGAGCACCAGGAGACGGCCTCCCGGCTTGAGAAC
>DASQPS010000335.1:0-6242 GCA_035643845.1 Gemmatimonadaceae bacterium
GACAGGTCCGGTCGCGTAGAAGCACAGGCAAGTGGCTTTTCCATCATGCCACGAGATCTGTCCCGGCGTTTGCAGCGCTGAGCGATCAGCGTAGAGCGGGTAGCAGTGTAGTTCGAAGCGCCATCGAGAGTCCGGTCGCTGCGGGTGCAGTGAGTTCTCAGTCCTCAACCAGTCCTAGTCCTCGGTCCTCAGCAGTCCGCAATGTCGACGCGGTTAGTCCGCGCCCTCGGTCCACCAACGCCTCCCGCTATTCCTCTTTCTTAACCTTATAGTACTGCCGCGGGTCCAGCGCGTCCCGCAGCGCATCGCCCAAGAGGTTGAATCCCAGTACGGCTGCCCCGATCGCGACGCCCGGGAAAACTGACGTCCATGGGGCCGTTTGCAGCTGGAACAGGTCACGGCCGTCGGCGATCATCGAGCCCCAGCTCGGCGCCGGCGGTGGAACGCCAAGACCCAGAAACGATAGCGCTGCTTCCGCCATGATCGCACCCGCGACACCCAGCGTCGCAGTAATGACTACCGGCGCGACGACGTTCGGAAGAACGTGCTGCAGCATGATGCGTATGTCACCCGCGCCAAGCGCACGAATCGCCTGCACGTACTCCAGTTGTCTGACGACGAGCACCTGGCCGCGAACGATGCGCGCCATCCCGGCCCATCCGACGACCCCAATGGTCGCGAACACGACGGCCTCGGAAGGCTGGAGCGCCGCCACCATCGCAATCAGCAGGAGCAGTGTCGGAAACGCCAGAGTAACGTCGGCGAGACGCATCACGATCTCGTCGATCCATCGGCCGTAAAATCCGGCGAGCATCCCGAGCGTGACGCCCAAGGCGAGCGCAATCCCCTGCGAGATGAGTCCGACCGTGAGCGAGACGCGCGCACCGTAGACGAGTCGCGACCAGATATCTCTGCCCTGGATGTCGGTGCCGAGCCAGTGGCGCGCGGAAGGTCGCTGCAGGATGTGCAGGAGATCGATCGTGATCGGACTCTGGCGGGCGATCACCGGCGCCAGGATCGCAGCGACACTCATTACGACGACGATCGCAATGCCGAGTCGGGCGCGATTGTCGCCGAAAAATCTCTGTCGCTGCTTGAGATCGAGCATCGCTCTCCTGTTACTTCGACGGATCACTCAGCTCGCGCGGTGTGTCCGGCGGCTGCCGTTTCCACCTGCGATGCTGCCAGAAATATTGCGCCGGCTCGACGCGCACCGAGTGTTCCAATCGTTCGGTAAATCGTGCAACGATCGAATCGACATCGCTCTCGCGATCGCCCGTTTCGCGCGCCTCGATTCGCTCGACGATAACGCGAAAACGTCCGTTCGGTTGCCGGAGCGCGACCACGAACAATACGGGTACCTGGAATCGCAAGGCGAATACCGCAGCGCCGCGCGGAGTCTTGGCGGGCCGGCCGAAGAATGGCACGAAGGTCGACGCGAGTCCCTTGACTCCCTGATCGGCGACAAATGCCACAGCCCGACCCGCCCGCAACGACCTCGGCGTCCGCTTCACCGCACCGGAGTCGTGGATGATGGTCATCCCGATCTCTTCTCGAGTTCGGGTGACGTATGCGTCGAACAGCGGATTTGCCATTCCGCGGGCGATCGCATCCAGCGGAATTCCGCGCGCGGCTACGTAAGCACCCGCGAGCTCCCAGTTTCCTACGTGGCCGGTCACCATTATCGCGCCGTTGCCTTTTTCCATTACATCTTCGACTGCATCCCAGCCTTCGACGTTCTCTACCAATCTCAGAATTCCGTCAGCGCCGAGTGTATCGAGCAGCGCGGTTTCGACGAAGGTGCGGCCAAGATGCCGGTAGGATGCGCGAGCGAGGTCCACGACCCCGCGGTGGTCGAGGTCGGGAAATGCCGCCGCGATTTGGCCCTCGACCACGCGTTTGCGGATGCCGAGCGGTCTGTATCCAAGCGCGCCCAGATTTTCGCCGATAGCACAGGCAGCATCCCAGCTGAGCGTGCGAAGCGCGCCGATCGTCGCGCGCATGGTGTAGTACTCAGCACGGTGTGCGAGTGTGGGCTTCTTCAATTCTGCTCGCCGTTCACTAGCCGAGCGGATTCACGAACGCTTCGCCGCTAAGCAGATTGTGGATGCGTTGATCGAACGTGTGGAACTCGCGCACGAACCCCCTGCCCTCTCGACGTATGCGCTCTCGCGCGGCCGCGTTCTCGAGGTAGTACCCGCACTGGGCCAAACAGGAATCGATGTCGGTGTACCAGGCGCAATGATCTCCTTCGCGAAGCATGTGCTTGAGCTCCGGAGTGCCGTGGCCGAGGAAAAAACCGCCGGCAAGAATTACCATCCAGGTGCGGTCAGAGGTCGTGTTGCCGGAATCACCCGAGTAGCGAGCCGGGTTTACGCCGAGCACGATCTTGGAACTCGAGCAGACCGCAGAGAATTTTTCCCCCTGAACCTGCTTGCCGGTCCAGTTGAGCGGCTTGCGCCATTCCTCCCAACCACGTCCCCAGACCTTGAAGTCGTATTTTTTTGCGACCTTGAGCAGAAAGTTTGCGCGTGTTGGATCGTAGCCGGTCCCGATGAATGCGACATCCGACGCAAAGCGCTTTTCCGGTTTGACGGGCTGGATCGCTATGTCGGCGCACGACGGAAGGAATTTCGCCGGCAATCCCAAAGCCGCCCACTGCTTCTCGAAGCCGGAGACAAAAAAAGTCTGGGTGAGCTTGCCAATTTTGACAATGTGTGAGATGTCCGGGCGGTAGGTGCTCTTGAACCACTGTGCGTCGTGGTACCACATCGCGTTGGTTTTTCCATCAATGATCTCGGCGACGGTCTGTGGAGCGAGCGCCTGGCATTTCGACAGCAGCACGAAATCGGCCTTGAAGCGCTTTGCCTGGGAGAGTGCCCAGCGCTGCGTGAGCTTCCAACCTACGAGGCGCTTCGTCTTGCGATCATCGATCAGCTTCGTCACGTGACCCGCACGCCTGAAGGCGCGCTGGGCGCCCTTTTCCATTCGCCAGGGATCGTCGCTGCCGATTATCAGAACTCGCAAAGTGGGCTCACGTCGTGATCATTCCCGTCGAGCAATTCTCGGTGCCGACCCGGTAATCTATGTAGCGACTATCAGTCCAGGGAATTAGACTTGCCCGGCATACCGCGTCGTCACCTTTCCGGGAAATCAGCAGATGGGTTTGACCGATGTCGAGCTGGGCAAAGGTGTGAAGATCGCGCAACCCACGCTCGTCAATCTTTACGGCTGTAAAATCGGCGATGAGACGAAGATAGGAGCATTCGTCGAGATCCAGAAGAACGCCGCGGTTGGTGCGCGGTGCAAGATTTCATCGCACACGTTTATCTGCGAGGGAGTGACAATCGAGGACGAGGTTTTTGTGGGCCATGGCGTAACGTTCATCAATGACCGGTTTCCGCGCGCGACGGCCGCTGATGGCGCGCTCCAGACGGAGACCGACTGGAAGGTCGTTCCCACCCGAGTGTGTCGCGGCGCGTCGATCGGCAGCGGCGCCGCGATACTGTGCGGGATCACGATCGGTGAGCGCGCGTTAGTGGGCGCCGGCGCGGTCGTCACCAGCGATGTCGCGCCCGACACAACTGTCGCAGGCGTTCCCGCTCGGCAGCTCCGTTGACGGACAGGAAAAAGTCGGCCGCGCTCGGCGTCGGCGTCATCGGGTACGGCTACTGGGGCCCGAATCTCGTGCGGAATTTCATGACCGATTCCGACACGCGCGTCGTGGCGGTCTGCGATCGGTCGAAGGAACGCCTCAGAGACGTTGAGCGGTTGTATCCGGGCGTCAGGACGACGGCGGAGCCCAGGGACCTCTTTTCGAACACTGAGATCGACGCGATCGCGATAGCGACGCCTGTGGCGACGCACTTCGAGCTCGCGCGCGATGCGCTTCGCGCCGGCAAGCACGTTCTGGTCGAGAAGCCGATCGCATCGACCTCGGACGAATCATCGCAACTGATAGATGAGGCAGCGCGTCGGAACCTGGTACTACTCGTCGATCATACTTTCGTCTTCACGGGTGCGGTGACGAAGATCCGCGAAGTGATCCACGAGCCTTCGTTTGGAAAACTCCAGTACTACGATTCGACGCGTGTAAATCTCGGTCTGTTCCAGCACGACGTGAACGTGATGTGGGATCTCGCCGTGCACGATCTATCCATCATGGACCACGTGATCGGAGTGTCTCCAGTGGCCGTTTCGGCGACCGGACTCAGTCACGTTCCCGGTCAGCCCGCCAATGTTGCGTTCATGACGCTCTTCTTCGACACCGACGTAATCGCGCACATCAACGTGAACTGGCTCTCGCCGGTGAAGATTCGTCGGACGCTCGTCGGCGGGAGCAAGAGGATGATTGTTTACGACGATCTGGAGACGAGCGAGAAGGTCAAGATCTACGACAAGGGCATCACTGTCACCGAAACACCGGACGAAGTTCGTAAGCTCCTGATCAGTTATCGCACTGGGGATCTGTGGTCGCCCAAAGTGAACGACACCGAGGCACTGCGGCTGGAGGTCGCCCACTTCAGAAATTGCATTGAGGGAAAGGAGAAGCCACTCACCCCCGGAGAGCGTGGACTGGCCATCGTGCGGATGCTCGAGGCCGCTGACGAATCGATGAAAAAGCGCGGTGAGGCGATAGAGCTGTGAGCGCAAATCAGCCGCAGAACCAGGACGCTGTGCCGTTCCTCGATCTCAAGGCGCAGTATGCAACGATTCAGCCGGAAGTCGAGACCGCCGTCCTGCGCGTCCTCGCGAGCGGCGGGTACGTTCTCGGCCCCGAAGTCGAGGCGTTCGAGAAAGAATTCGCAGCGAGACACGGCGCGAAATACGGTGTCGCAGTGAACACCGGCACGAGCGCGCTGCACGTCGCTCTCCTCGCCGCAGGGATCGGTCCGGGCGACGAAGTCATCACTGTCTCGATGACGTTCATCGCGACCGTGTCGGCGATCAGATATACCGGCGCGACTCCGGTTTTCGTCGACGTTGACCCCGTGACGTGCACAATGGACGCGAGCCAGATCGAGTCGAAGATCACTCCGCGGACTCGTGCGATCATGCCGGTACATCTCTACGGCCAGAGCGCGGACATGGATGCGATCATGAAGATCGCGGCCAAACGGAATCTCCTTGTAATAGAGGATGCCGCGCAGGCGCACGGAGCTGAGTACAAGGGCCATCGCGTCGGCAGCATCGGCCAGATCGCCGGATTCAGCTTTTACCCCGGGAAAAACCTCGGCGCCTACGGCGAAGCGGGCATCGCCACGACCAACGACGAGAAATACGCGCACAAAATGCGTCTGCTGCGCGACTGGGGTCAGGAGAGGAAGTACTACCACGACATGCATGCGTTCAACTACAGAATGGACGCGATCCAGGGCGCCGTTCTACGCATCAAACTGAAACGACTCGAACAGTGGACTGACGCGCGCCGCGCGCACGCGAAGCGCTACGACGAGCTACTGGGACCGGAGATCCAGCACGCGACCGAAGCGCCCGGGCGCAAACACGTTTATCACATCTACGGCGTCTATCAGGAGCGTCGGGCCCAGCTTCAGCAGGCGCTCCAGGAGTCGGGAATCAATACAGGAATCCATTATCCGATTCCCGTCCACCTCCAGCGCGCGTACGAGGATCTCGGTTATCGCGTTGGGGATTTGCCGGTGACCGAGACGGTCGCGCGCGAGCAGTTGTCGCTGCCGATGTTCCCGGAGCTCACCGACGCGCAGATCGTGCGCGTCGCCGAAGCTGTCTGCGATTGGAGTCGGAAAAACCGCTAAGCGCTTCGGCGGAGATTTTTCTCCCAGAGCCGCGCGTACTTGGCCATCACGCTGGCGGCGGCGAGACAGGCGAGGATGAGTCCGTGACCTCCGTCGCGGAATCCCCCTTTCATTACGTACATGCTGAAGAACCTCGCAGGGGGCTTGAAGAGAACGGCCGCTGGTGAGGTGCGTCTTCCCTTCGAGTAGTTCTGTTCGGCCCACCACCTGCTGTACCGGTCGAACTTCTCGAAGTACTGGTCGAGCGACGAGTAGGTGTAGTGCAGCAGCGGATTCGCGAGTTCACCGGTCGCCGTGCCGGCAGGAACGTCCACGTGCTCGTGGACAAGGTTCGCGTTGTAGCGCAGATCGCGCTTGAACAGTCGAACCGGCTTGTCGCTGCCCCATCCGCCGTATCTGATTTGCCGTCCGAGAAAAAAATTCCGGCGCGGAACGCGGAGCGCGGCACTGCTGGTGGTCCGCACG
>DASQPS010000336.1:0-2587 GCA_035643845.1 Gemmatimonadaceae bacterium
CCTCCGGTACTCGCCGACGGCCTCGACGAGGGCTGAATCCGTCGCGCTCGTCCTCACTTCCGATCTCGCCTCCAAAGCGCCCGCGCCAGACCGCAAATCGAGACCGCTGAACGCACCGTAGGTGTAACCGTGCTTCTCGCGAAGATTCATGTTCATGCGAGAGCTGAAGCCGCCGCCAAGGACGTGATTGAGTGCGACCATCGGTATGTAATCCGGATCCGTTGCTTGCAATCCAGCTTGGCCGATGACGATTGACGACTGAACCGAACCCGGCCGGTCGATCAGGATCACTCTGGTTCCGGTGCTCGCACGCAACGGATTTCGAACGGGAGTGCTCGAGGCGCGAGCGCCTGTCCACGCGCCAAAAGCCTGCTGCGCGACAGACCTCGCTTCGGCCGGCGTGACGTCGCCGACGATCAAGAACGTTGATGCTGACGGCGCGAACATGCTTCGATGCCAGGCCACAACGTCGTCGCGAGTGAGCGAATTGATCGTCGTGAAGGTGCCGGTCGACGGGCGTGAGAAAGGTGCGCTGCTGTCGAAAGCCGCGCGAACAAACGCATCGAACGCGAGGCCCGAAGTCCGCGCCAGCCGCTGCCTATAGTTCGCGATCGCTTCGTTCTTGACGCGTCCGAATTCGGACGCTGGAAAACTGGGAGCGATGACCGTCTTCGCGGCGAGCGCCATCGCCTGCGGGAAGACGTTTTTGAGTGCGACTACGTCCGCGTACGATGTACTGAATCCCGCGCCGGTTTCGTACTGAGCGCCGAGTGCATCCATAGCGCGCGCGATGTCGGCGCCGCTCATCGCGCCCGTACCTTCGGACAGCAGGTCGCCTGTGAGCGAAGCGAGTCCATTCTTCGCGGCCGGTTCGCGCATCGCCCCCGCGTCGACTATCAACCTGCCTTCGACGATGGGCAGCGTATGCTTTTCAACGAGGATTACCTTGAGGCCGTTCGCGAGTTGGAACTGCTCAACCGCCGGAAAGACGTACGGGCGGAGCGGCCCGGCCGCAGGAGGTTGGACGGTCTGCGCATTCGAGCTTGTCCCACACAGAGCGACTGCGGAAACCAGGAGCGTTGGAAGCGCGCGGTTTGACATAGTCAGCGACCCAAAGCCGACTTCTTCGTCGGCACGTACACGAGAATCGCGCGATTCGTCGGCACGAGTCGCTCGAGCGCTAGTGCATTCAGGTCCGCGAGTGTGATGCGGTCGAATTCTCCGAGCACTTTGTTCACATGCCCCGGATCGTGAAAGAACGTCCACCCTTCGGCCAGGCGATCCGCTCGGCCCCCAAATCCACCCATCGTCTGAAGCCCGTCCACGAACGCGAAACGTTCAGAGGCTCGGGCGCGCTCGAGCTCCGGTTGTGTAAACGATGATACGCCGGCCAGCTCGATCAGAAGCGCGCGCTCGAGTGAGTCGGCGCTGGCTCCGGGCTTTCCGGTTGCAGTGAACACGAGCATGTCCGCTCCATCGGCGAGGTCGAAATTGAACCCGGCAACGTCAGTCGCGATCTGCTCTCTGCGCACGAGCGCGTCATACAGTCGCGACGATCGGCCGCCACCCATCACGTAGGCAAGTAACGTCACTACTGGCGCGCGCCTGTCCTTTGCCGGTGGAACTCGATAGGCGATGTAGACGGCAGGCGCCGGAGCCTGAGGGTCCTCGACGACGATTCTCTGCTCTCTACCGACCGTCGGCGGAAGGGCCATGTTCGCGAGCGGCGGTGCATTGGGCCCGCGCGGAATCGGTACGAAGTACTTGTGAACCATGTCTTTTGCCTGAGCGACGTCTATGTCGCCGGCAACTACGAGGACAGCGTTGTTCGGCGCGTAGTATGTCTTGAAGAAGCTCCTCACGTCCGCCACGGAAGCATTCGAGAGGTCCGTCATCGACCCCAGTACCGAGTGATGGTAGGGATGGGTGTCCGGGTACAGCAGCTCTTCGGTCTTTTCAACCCAGGTCCCGTACGGCTGGTTGTCGACGCTCTGACGACGCTCGTTTTTTACGACTTCCCGCTGGTTATCGAGTTTTTCCTGCGTGAGCGTCTCGGTGAGCGTGCCCATCCGGTCTGACTCGAGCCAGAGCGCGAGCTCTATCTGGTTCGAAGGAATCTGTTCGAAGTAGTTCGTAACATCCCAGCGCGTGGTTCCGTTGATGTCCGCCCCAGCGCGACCACCAGCCGCCTCGAGAAGCGCCCAGTGCTGGCCATCAGCCACGTTCTTCGACCCCTTGAACATCATGTGCTCGAAGAGATGCGCGAATCCGGTTTTGCCCGGACGCTCCATCTTGGACCCCACGTTGTACCAGAGGAGAACGGCGGCTACCGGCGTCGAGTGGTCAACGTGATAGACGACGGTGAGACCGTTGGGCAGCGTCTCCTTCGTGTAGTCGATGCGCAGCTCAGGACTCTTCCCAGCCTGCGCGGCTGCAGTACCCGCCACCAGGAACAGCAGAGGAACCGCAAGACGGCGGGGTCTCATCAAACCTCCATGGGATTTTTAATCAGCAGCTAGACTGGGGCGGCCGCAGAAAGAGCTAAGGTAGGACGGCGTCCAGAGTCGCGAAAGAGGCGTTCACCCCT
>DASQPS010000337.1:0-3571 GCA_035643845.1 Gemmatimonadaceae bacterium
CGCGCGCGCTCGAGAGCGATTTGTGCCGATTTCACGTTGGCTTTTTGTACGGAGAAGTTGGATTGCACGGCGCTGAACTCGCTGGCCGTGAGAGCCTTCCACTCATAGAGTTGCTTGTTGCGCGCGTAGTCGCCCTGCGCCTGCTCCATCGTGGCCGTCGCGCGTTCGAGCTGCGCCTCGGCCTCCGCGACATCCTGGTTCTGCAGCGTTGGATCGATCATCGCGAGCACCTGCCCCTTTCTCACATGAGCGTTGAAGTCGGTGTAGATAGCCGCGATCTGTCCGGACACCTGCGTGCCGACCTGAATCGTCTGGACGGCGTTGAGCGTACCAGTAGATGAGACGGTCGACTTCACGCTGCCGCGCTGGATCGTGGCGGTGCGATAGATTGGCGCTTCGCTTCCGTCGGCCCGTTTGTAAAACCAGCCACTACCGGCGAGAATGATCGCGCCGATCGCCCCGGCGGTAATCTTCATCTTCATGAAAGTCTCGTTTCGAGAGTCGGGAAACGGGAAACAGTGCGATGGTCGTGCGCGTAGAGAGTATTTTCCGCATCGCATAGTACGCGCGCGCGTTAAGCGATACTCAGCACGATGTCACGAGTTGCACGCAGGCGTTACGAAATGACAGATACGCAGCACGAAGCTGACGGCACCGCCGCGTCCATCACGCGGCTCACTCCAGGCGAGATCTTCGCGATCCTCGCCTTCTGGGCGTTCCTCTCCGTGCTCACGGCTGCTGGTTATCTAGTAGACCCGCGCGTAGCAGCTGTTGCAGCAATGCGTGCCGCACTGCGCCCGGAATTCAGACCGGGCTTCGACACTCTCGCGCTCGTCGAGTACGCGCTGTGGGCGTTGTTGACGCTACCGATCTTCTGGATGACGCGGCGGTTCGGCGGCGATCGGCCGACGCTGGAGCGCGTGCTTGCGTTTCTGGTGATTGGACTAGTGCTGGCCATCGGACTGGATGCGCTGTTGAAAGTGATCAGTCGAGAGGTACTGCTGCCGGCCCGCGCCCCGAGGGCTCCGCTTCCCGCTTCGGGCTTCCCGCTTCCCGCGCCAGGTCAGGCGCCATCTCAGCCGGCGCGCGGCGTGTTCTCGCGCTTCTCCTTTCTATATGACTTTCTGGTGTACCTGGTCGTGCTTGGAGCCGGACTCGCGCGCAACTATATGGTGCGATATCGTGCGCGACTGGACGAGGCGCGCCGACTCCAGGCCGAAGCGGCCGAGCTCCACGCGCAGCTCGCCGACGCGCGATTGAATGCGCTGCGCGCGCAGCTCAACCCGCACTTTCTATTCAATACGCTGAACGCCATCTCGACACTCGTGGAAGAAGACCCGCGCGGTGTGCGGCGCATGATCGCGCGGCTCGGCGATCTCCTGCGCCATACCCTCGACGAAGGCGACGAACAGGAGATCACTCTCGCTCGCGAGCTCGAGATGCTGCGACGGTACCTGGAGATCATGGAAGTGCGCTTTCAGGGCAAACTCGAGGTGTCAATCGAGAGCGAGCCGTCGCTCGATGAGGCGCTCGTGCCGAACCTGGTGCTGCAGCCGCTCGTCGAAAACACATTTCGGCACGGGCTCGCGGCGATGCAGACCCTCGGGCGCGTGGACGTGCGCGCGGTGCGCGACAATGGCGATCTCGTGCTCACGGTGCGCGACAACGGTCGCGGGCCCGCGTGGGAAATGCGTGAAGGCGTCGGGCTCACGAATACCCGCGCACGCCTCAGGCAACTCTATGGCGCGCGCCATTCACTCGCGCTCAGCGCGGCTCAAGGCGGCGGTGCCCTCGTGGAGATTCGTATGCCGTATCATACGACATCCCAGCGGCGGATTCTGCACAATGACTGAGCAGCGACGGAGTGTACGCGATGCCTGAGCGACCGGCGAAGTGTCGCAGCGGACGCAATGTCTGAGCGCCCGCCGCTGCGCGTGCTGATCGTCGACGACGAGCCGCTCGGCCGCGAGCGCGTCGCGGCTCTCGTGCGAAAGGAGCGCGGTGTCGAGATCGTGGCGATGATTGGCGACGGCGTTTCGGCGGTCGATACAATCCGATCGCTGACGCCCGATCTTGTATTTCTCGACGTACAGATGCCTGGCATGACGGGACTCGACGTCGTCCGCACTATCGGACCAGCGAACATGCCGACCACCGTGTTCGTGACGGCGTACGACAAACACGCGCTCGAGGCGTTCGATCTTGCTGCGATCGATTATCTGGTGAAGCCGTTCGACGATGAGCGCTTCGAGGAAGCTTTTCAGCGAGCACGGCACCGGGTGAGATTAGAGGAGGCGAATCGACTGCGCGACCAGCTGCTGGCTGTGTTGAAGGCCACGGGCGAGGCACGGGAAGCGGGAAGCGGGAAGCGGGAGGCGGGAACTGCGCGGGCCGGGGCGCGAGCGCGGTACCTCGAGCGCATTCCCGTCGAGTCGCGCGGGAAGGTTCGGTTCATTCAGGTATCGGATATCGACTGCATCCTGGGTAGCGGACCGTACGCGGAGCTGGTGGTGGGCGACCGCAAGCACCTCATTCGCGAAGCGATGCAGAATCTGGAGAATCAGCTCGATCCGGCGCGTTTCGTTCGCATCCACCGCTCGGCCATCGTGCAGCTGGATCGCGTCGAGGCGCTGCTCAAATCGCCTGGCGGAGAGTGCAACGTTCAGCTGAAAAACGGCGTGAAGGTCAGGGTCGCGCGCTCCCGGCGCGAAGAGCTGGAGAAGCGCCTGGTTATGTGACACTGCAACCTGGTGCGATGTTTTCCGTACTATTCCTTGAACACGATAACTCTTCCCCGAGGTTGCAATGGATCCTGATGTGATATCGTTTGCCGGCGTCGCGGCAGTCTCGATTTGCTCGCTCGCGGCGCTTGCAGCAATCGGATTGGTTTTCGTCCGCACCCTCAGAAGACCACTTCCTCCGCGTGAGATTTCCAACCGACTGGACATCGAGCAGCGGTTCGACCAGCTGCAGCAGGCTGTCGATGCAATTGCGGTGGAAGTTGAGCGCATCGCCGAAGCGCAGCGCTTCTCGGCCAAATTGCTCGCCGAACAATCAGGAACGCGGGCCCTCGTGCGCTAGGTAGAACGGGACACATTCCGCGCGACCGGGCGACCGTATTTAACTGCAACTTAAAAACTACCGGCTGGCGGCTCTCGGCCGAGCCGGCTGGTGGCTACGGGCTTTTCGGCGTGGCGGTCTTAACTACTTCTCTACCTGAACGGGGTGGAATGAGCTACGTCAAACTACGTATGGTCGCGGAAACGAGAAAAGGTATTCTGAGCGCATGAAAAAACTCCTTCTGATCGCGATCATTGCGCTGCTGAGTATCTCCCGGCCAGTGCTCGCCCAGTCTGCTATTGCAAGGCCGTTCGGGGACGCCGTCGGATTCGCTCAACCGAATATGCAAACGCCTGACGACTCCACTCGGCCTAGGGTATTCGGTTCACCGGTGAACGACGACCAGCGTCGTTACTTCCTCGCAGGCTCCGCGGCGGGCGCACTCTCGGGTGCGATTGTCGCAGGCGCTGTCCTGTTGAAAGGATCGCACCGCAACGCGTTGCCGATCGTT
>DASQPS010000338.1:0-8915 GCA_035643845.1 Gemmatimonadaceae bacterium
TCGTTGACGGCGCCGGCGCGGACGAAGATATCAAGGGACGCATCAAGGAGCTGAAGGCAGAGATCGACAGGAGCACCTCGGATTACGACAAGGAGAAGCTCCAGGAGCGTCTGGCCAAGCTCGCTGGCGGTGTCGCGGTGATCAACGTCGGTGCCGCAACCGAGAGCGAGATGAAGGAGAAGAAGGCGCGTGTCGAAGACGCGCTTCATGCGACTCGTGCTGCCGTCGAAGAGGGAATCGTCCCGGGCGGCGGTGTTGCACTCGTTCGCGCGCAGAAGGCACTCAAGACCTTGAAGCTCGACGAAGCTGACGAGCAGATCGGTGTCGACATCATTCGTCGCGCCGTCGAGGAGCCGATGCGCATGATCGTGCAGAACGCCGGTGGGGAAGGCTCGATCGTCGTCGAGAAGATCCGTACGTCGAAGGAGAACAACTACGGCTACAATGCGCTCACGGACGAGTATGAGGATCTGGTCGCGGCTGGCGTAATCGACCCGACCAAGGTCACCCGCACTGCTCTGCAGAACGCGGCGTCGATTGCAGGACTTCTGCTCACGACCGAAGCATTGATCGTCGAGAAGAAAGAGCCAACACCAGCCGGTGCGGGAGCGGGTGGCCCGCCGGGCGGCATGGGCGGGATGTACTAGGACCGCAGCTCACAGCTATCTGCTGACGGCTCAAGAGGCGAGGGACGCAACGGCGTCCCTCGCTTTTTTGTTTGTCCGACTGCGCAGTTGCGGGTGTGCAGGCCGTGCTGCAGAATCTACCGGCAGATGAATGACTCTCACGCCTTGCAGCAGGATTTTCCCATGTCAGTGAAAATCGCATCGCTCGCGCTCCTTCTTTTCGCTGCACCGCCACTGGCAGCGCAAACGCCAACCTACCTGGTCACGCGTTTAGGCGTCGACACCGTTGGAATCGAGCGCTACACGCGGACCGCTAACAAACTCGAGGGCGATCTGGTCCTGCGTTATCCCCGCGTAAGGACCTTCCACTACACTGCCGACCTGGGGCCGCGCGGTGAGATCAAATCGTATACTGCGGTCGTGACGCGGCCGGGAAGTCCCGCGAATAGTCCGCCACTCATGCGCGCGGTGAGCACGTTCGCTGACTCCGTTGCTGTGATAAACGTCGAACGAAACGGCAAAGCGGACACCGCTCTGACAGGGCGAAAGATTTATCACGGCGGTGTTGCGCCAACACTATTCACAGAGCCGCCAGCATACGGCCTATACCAACAGATCCTGTCGAGCACGCAGCCCGGCCAGGACAGCGTGGCGTACGCACTCCTGGGTCCCAGTGGCGGTCCAGTTCCATCCATCATCGTCAGGCGGCGCGGAGCCGACACCGTAGCGTTCACCAGCACGTTTTTCCCGGGCTGGACGGAGGTTGCTCACATCGATTCTCGCGGTCAGATCACCGGCGTCGATGCGAGTGCAACCACCGTGAAGACCGTCGCCGAGCGTGTGCCGAGTCTGGATTTCGACAACACGGTCAGTCGGTGGGCCGCCTATGAAGCGTCACACGGCGGCGCTATTGGTCAGATGTCGCCTCCCGACACAGTCAAGGCGACAATCGGCGGGGCTAACATTACGGTCGCATACAGCCGCCCGCTCAAGAGAGGCAGAGTGATATTCGGAAACATCGTTCCCTGGAATCAGGTTTGGCGGACTGGAGCGAACGCTGCGACGATGTTCACGACTGACAGGGATCTTGTTTTCGGCGGCACCGTTCTGCCGGCGGGCAAGTACACTCTTTGGACGTTGCCGACCCCGACGGGCGCCAAGTTGATCATCAACAGCGAGACTGGTCAGTGGGGCACCGACTATCACCAGGACAAAGATTTCGCGCGCGTCGATCTCAGCACGACGCAGCTGACCCAGCCGGTCGAGCAATTCGTGATCGGTGTCGCCCCGCAAGCTTCTGGCGGCGTCCTGCGTATGGCGTGGGATAACCGCGAATACTCCGTTCCTTTCACAGTGAAGTAGCCCAGTGACGACTGCGACTGCTGTTGACGCGCGTGCGCCGAACCGCTGGCTGCGCGCGATCGGCCTCGGTTTTCTCGCCGAGGCTTCTACTGTGGTCACGATCATAGCAGTCGTGACGTGCTATCGTTACATCCTTGCCCGCGGCCTCCCGGACGCGGCGTATGCGGCGTTCGCCGCCCGGACCGGCGAGGTCGTAGGTGTAATAGGCGGAGCTCTTTACACTTTCCTGTTTGCTCGCCTCATCACGAAGCGGCTGTCTGCACGATTCATCGAGCATGGAATCGTAGTGGCGCTCAGTGCAATTGCCTTCTCGATTGCTGGGTCGCTTGCCGGCCACCAGGGCGTGCCGGCGGGATACGTGCTCGCGTCCGTGCTCAAGCTCGCGGGTGGCGCGTTCGCAGGATTTCTGGCGTCTCGGCGATACGCGCCGGCGAGCGCGGCTTGATCGCTATTCGCTGATCGTCAGGGGAATCGGATTGTCGAGGTAAACGACTTTCTCCTGACGCCGAAAATGCATTATCCGCCAGAACCAATTCTCGTCATGGGGCTGGCCGCCCTTTTCCATGATCAGCTTCGCCAGATCTGCGACATCGTCCGGCGCCATCCGCAGGCATCCGTGCGACGCCGCGTCACCAAGGCTCTCGACATCGTCAGTTCCGTGAATGTAGTAATCGGGATCGTTGAAAAAAATCTTGACGACCTTCATCGGATTTCCGGCGTCACCCGGGCCCTTTGCCGTTTTTCCTTTCGCCCACTTTGAATCCGGCGGCGGAGTCCAACTCGGGTTCCAGACGATCTTCTGAATCTTGAATGTGCCGATCGGCGTCGGATACTTGTCCTGGCCCACCGCCACAGCGTATGTCTTTACCTTCTCATCGCCGATTCTTACGGTGAGGATGCGTGCGCCGAGTTGCGCTTCCAGGCTCAACGGAGCCTCGTCCATGGCTGAGCCGGTGTCGGCCACGCCCGGCTGTTTCGTGCCGAGCTCTCGGCCGGACGTCGGCGCCGTTCGAGGCACTTCTATTTGTGCTCGCGCGGCGCCTGAGGCCCCCGCCGCCGCCGCGAAAAAGAGCGAGATCATGATCTTCGAAGAACTATTCATTTTCCGTTGGCTCTCGTTTTTTGTGGTTGGATTACTACAGATGATTACAAATGCCGTTCCACGGCGACGACGCGTTGAAACGCTGTAGTGGGAGTCTCTGGGCCGTGCGGTGGCAGCCACCGCGTAAGCTCTGCATTTTCCTGTTTGATCCAGTGCCCGTCCTCGTCCGCTACCAGATGACAATTAATTTCCGCAGTCTTTTCCTCGCCCTCCTCGGTACTGGCGCGGCAATTCTTTCCGCGAGCGGTCAGACTCCCGACGAATCACTGTATTCGAGTCTTCGATGGCGAATGATTGGCCCCTTTCGGGGTGGACGGACCATAGGCGCGACAGGAGTACCCGGCCAGCCGAACGTCTTCTACATTGGCGTCAACAACGGCGGGGTTTGGAAGACCACCGACTTCGGCCGGGTGTGGACGCCGATCTTCGATTCCGAACCAACGGGCTCGATCGGTGATCTCGCGGTAGCGCCGTCGAATCCGAACGTCATCTACGTTGGAAGCGGGGAAGGAGTCCAGCGACCGGATCTTTCCACCGGCGATGGGATTTACAAATCCATTGATGCCGGTGCGTCGTGGCGCCATCTGGGTCTGCGCGACGGGCAACAGATTGGCGCAATCATCGTCGATCCGCGCAATGAGAACCGTCTCTTCGTCGCGGTGCTTGGCCATCCATACGGACCGAATTCCGAACGCGGGGTTTATCGCTCGACGAATGGCGGCGAGACTTTCGAGCGCGTTCTCTATCGCGACGAGAACACCGGAGCCATTCAGGTCGGGTTTGATCCGACCAATTCCCAAATTGTCTACGCCGCGCTCTGGGCGGCTCGCCAGGGTCCGTGGGAAAACGCGACGTGGACTGGTCCTCTCTCCGGGCTCTTCAAATCCGTGGATGGTGGATCGACCTGGCGTCAGCTAACGACCGGGCTACCAGCTGCCGCGCAAGGATTGGGGAGAATCGGTTTTACTATCGCGCCGAGCGATCCGCGCAGGATGTACGCCACAGTGGACGCGTCAACGCTCGGCGGCGTCTACCGTTCCGACGACGCCGGGGAGACGTGGCGCCGCACCAATTCGGAGGAGCGCGTCTGGGGACGCGCCGACGATTTTGCGGAAGTGAAAGTAGATCCGCGAAATCCGGATGTCGTGTATTCCGCGAACACATCGACGTATCGCTCGAGCGACGGTGGAAAAACCTTCACTGCTATCAAAGGTGCGCCTGGTGGAGACGACTACCACCGTATCTGGATCAACCCGGACAATCCCGACATCATCCTGATTGCCGCCGATCAGGGCGCGACGATCACGGTGAACGGCGGTAAGACGTGGAGCTCGTGGTATAATCAGCCGACGGCGCAATTCTATCACGTTATCACCGATAACCGCGTGCCTTATTGGGTGTACGGCGGACAACAGGAGAGCGGCTCGGTCGGAACAATGAGTCGCGGCGACTATGGCGGCATCACCTTTCGCGAGTGGAATCCCGTCGGAGCTGAGGAGTACGGATACATCGCGCCGGATCCGCTCGACCCGAACATCATCTACGGTGGGAAGATCTCCCGATTCGATCAGCGCTCCCGCGAAGTCCAGAACGTAAGCCCGGAGATCTTGAGGTCGGGCAAGTACAGGTTTCTCCGAACCGCTCCGATCATTTTTTCGCCGGTCGACCCGCATACTCTTTATTTCGGATCGAATGTCCTGTTCAAAACAGTGAACGGCGGCCACAGCTGGGACGTCATCAGTCCCGATCTCACCCGGCAGAACTACGATGTGCCGGCGTCCTACGGGATGTACACCGGCGGCGACCTCAACCGCGCAAAGAATCGCGGGGTGATTTACACTATCGCGCCGTCCTTTCGAAACGCGAACACGATTTGGACTGGGTCCGACGACGGCACGATCAAGCTTACGCGCGACGGCGGAAAGACCTGGACCGACGTGACGCCCGCCGCTCTTACGCCATGGAGCAAGATTTCTCTGTTGGAGGCGTCGCACTTCGACGATCAGTCGGCATACGCCGCCGTCAACCGGTTCAAGCTCGACGACCTGCATCCACACATCTATAGCACACACGACGGTGGTCGAAGCTGGAAGGAAATCGTCAACGGAATTCCCAACGACGAGGTCGTGAACTCCGTGCGGGAAGATCCAGTTCGTGCTCGATTGTTATTCGCGGGTACCGAGCGTGCTGTCTATTTCTCGGAGGATGACGGCGAGCACTGGCAATCGCTGCGGCTCAACATGCCGGCAACTTCCATTCGCGATCTGGTCATACACGACGATGACATCGTCGTTGGCACCCACGGCCGGTCCTTCTGGATTCTTGACGACGTCACGCCACTCCGTCACCTCGACGCGAAGACGCCTGCAGAGACATTCCTGTTTCGCCCGAAGCTGACCTACCGCTATCGGCGCAACAAGAACACGGACACACCGCTTCCGCCCGAGGAACCGGCCGGAGAAAATCCGCCCGATGGCGCAATCATCAACTACCACATCTCTGCGTCACCGCGTGATCCCGTGGTGCTTCGGATTCTTGATGCGTCGGGCGCTTTGGTTCGCCAGTTCTCCAGCGCGGATTCGGTGGATCCAGTCGATCCTGAGCTCAACGTGCCTACCTATTGGCTCCGGCCGCCCCAGCGACTTTCGTCCGCGATCGGCACGCACCGATTCGTTTGGGATTTGCACTACGCTCCGCCAAAGGTTCTCGAGCACGACTACCCGATATCGGCCAACTACCGTGACACTCCAAGATATCCACTCGGCCCAGCGATTCTGCCGGGGAATTACATGGTGCGTCTGGAAGTCGACGGGAAACAGTTTTCCCAGCCGCTGACGGTGCGAATGGATCCGCGCGCTCCGATCAGCGTGGCAGGACTACAACTTCAGCACGACATTGGCGTCAGGATGAACAACGCGATCTCGCGGGACTTCGCCGCTCTGGGCGAAGTTCGTACGCAGAGGGCTCTCTTGAAAACACAGCGCCAGGGCGCAAAGGCCGGCGAGATTGCGGATTCCCTTGCTGCCCTCGACAGCACGCTTGCTCTTGTAGAAACAGGAGCTCGAAATAGTCCGCTCGAAAGCCTAACTCGTCTGAACGGAGAGCTGGCGACGGTTCTCGATGCGGTAGAAGGTGCTGACATGGATCCGACCACCCAGATCGTCGCCGCTGCATCGAACCTGGAGCGCGAGCTCGACACTGTACTCGCACGATGGACCGAGATTCGCCGCACGCGGATCAGACGTCCTTAGCGGTAGATTATGCGGCGACCCGGCTGCCCACGGAGAGATGCATGACGACCAGCAAGGAAACGGAATGGATGAATCACCCGCGGCTCCGAAAGCTCGTGACCGCGGTCAACGAGCTCACTCTCGCTGAACGGATTACGCTCGTGAAAGGGCTGGTGCCCGCCATCGCCGACGAGCTGTCAGATACCGAGTACGAGAAATTCGTCGACTCGATTCGCCTCAAGGGTGAACGATTTCATGAAGCGCAGTCGCACCCGGGAGAGGGAAGGTCCGAGCGGAAAATACCAGGCGAACGCGACGTCGAAGGCCGCTGAGTCGCGCCAGGCCTGTTAAATACCGAGCGCCAACTGGGTTGGAGTATCCGGCGAGAGCGCAGGCGTGCCCACGTAAAACGGGCCGGTGACACTATCCTGCGACGACGCCGTCAGGCGTCCTCGGAATCGCGCCTTTCGTAGTGCATCTCCGACAGTGCGGAGCGCAGTTCGCGGAGTATTGCAGTTCTCGCTGAGGTGCGCGAGCACGATGTTGTGCAGACCCGAATGAACGCTCTGACTTGCGGTCTCCGCCGCGACGCGATTGCTGAGATGTCCGAAGTTGCCGCTGATCCGACGCTGCAGGGAAGGAGGGTAGGGGCCAGCGCGGAGCATTCCCTCGTCGTGATTGGCCTCGAGGACCAGCACATCGAGCTTATCGAGGGCACGCGAAACGCTCTCCGTTACATGGCCCAGATCATAGATGATGCCTGCGCGTGACCCGTCGCCCACGCACGTGACGATCACGCCAATCGGCTCGTTTGCGTCGTGCGACACGGGAACAGTCTCCAAATGGAAATCTCCGATGACGACGCTGCTTTTCCGCGGGGTGAGGATCGCGCGGAGTCCTGCCCACTCGGGACACATCATGCGCGTTCCGGCGGTGGACACGATCGTCCAACCCCACTTCTTCGCCGCCGCCGCTACACCCTTCATGTGGTCCGTGTGCTCGTGCGTTACGACTACGGCCTCAATCGATTCCGGCGCGACACCCGCGACCGCGAGCCTGCGTTTAATCGTACGGGGTGCAAAACCCGCATCGACCAGGATGCGCGAGCGTTCGGTCTGAACCAGAACGGCGTTGCCACTGCTTCCGCTGCCGAGGACCCACAAATTCATCAAGGTTTCCAACGTCTCCTGTGCGCTTCCGCGAGTTGCTTCCGCGCATTGTCTCCAAGCTCTACCTGCCGGCGCGCCATGACGCGCTCCGCCACCGTGAGAAATCTAGTGATGTCGTACGTATCGTAGGGCTCGCCATCTCCCCATGCAAAAGGGGGAACCACTTTGGGCGGCATCGCGCTGCCGAAGACGTTTGCGCCCGCGCCAATAACCGTCCCGGTGCTGAGCATCGTTCCAATACCGGTTTTTACGTGATCGCCAAAAAAAGTCCCGAGAAATTGCAGGCCAGTGGTTTTTACACCGGTCGGCGTCCAGAGCTGGACTGGCCCGTATGTGTTCTTGAGATTACTCGTCGTCGTGAGCGCACCGATGTTGACCCAGCGTCCAAGATATGAATGCCCGATGAAGCCCGAGTGGCCTTTGTTGGTGTCCCCAAGCACGATCGAGTTGCTGAACTCCCCCCTTACCTTGCAGTCATCTCCGATCGAAGACACCACGATGCGGTCTCCGAGGATTTCCGAATCTCGTCCGATGGAGATAGGGCCCACCAGAAGGGTGAAGGGCGCGACAACCGAGCCGCGCCGGATGAGGATGGGCCCGTGCGTGGCATCGAGCACCGCATGCGGTCCGATTTCCGCTCCCTCTTCTACGAACACTTTTTCTTTGCCAACGACTGAAAGATCCGCTGGATTCCGAATCTTGAGTCCAGAGGCGCACGCGTAGATGTCCGCAGGAAGCTGGTCCGCCAGCGAGCCGATGAAATCCCAAACGTCGTTCATCCACCGGCCCTTGATTCTTTTGCCACCGAGGCTGGTCTGAATTGTCCCGATGTCAATGCTTCCGTCCGCGAACTGCGATACGCGCATCGCTCGCGCAAGGCGCACCGCGCAGGCAACGCCGTCGCACATCAGGAGGTCGAAATGATCGAGCTTCAGATCGAGCGGGGGCACGCATCGACTGTTGACTACGATCGAGCCAGCCGGAATCTCCGCGTTTTCGAGCGCCGCTGACGGCGCATTGCGTTCTTCGAATTGCGCGAGGTGGGGTGAGCTGATGAACGCCGCGCTGGAAAGGGACGTGGCCCTCTCCCAGCGCTTGCGGATGAGCGAGGTCCCTGCTCTCAACTCCGAGATCGGTCGCGTCAGAGCGAAAGGTTCGAGCCGCCTCGCCGCCGCATCATCGTAGAAATAGAGCGCGCTCATGACTTCTCTGGTTGGGCCACTGAAAGCGACTCGACCAGTCTCTTCAAATCCGAGGCCTTCTCGGTCGTGGTTACGAGTGTGAGGCCGTCCTTCGCGACGACGACGAGATCACTTACCCCGAACATTACGACCTCCGCGCCGCTCGCGTACACGACGTTGCCGCTGCTGTCGAGGAGATGCGCGTCGCCGCTCGTAACGTTTCCAAACTCGTCAGCATTTCGGAC